>NZ_JAKSYA010000095.1:0-127626 GCF_022829485.1 Methylobacterium sp. J-059 | reverse complement strand
CGACGCGATGCGGCTGCGGGTGCGCACGATGACCCTGCCCGACAGCTACCAGGACCACGACAGCCCGGACAAGATGTACGCCGAGGCCGGCCTCGACGCCGCCAGCATCGTCCGGAAGGTCGAGGACATCCTCCCCGAGCGGAAGGCCCGCCCGAGCAACGTCGTCAGCGTCGGGCGCCGCCCGCGCTGAGCGCCGGTCGGCCGCCGATCAGTCCGCCTCGCCCTGCATCGCCCGGCGCTGGCGGTCGAGCTCGTCGCTGTAGCGCTTCAGCGTGTGGCTTTCCGTGAGCATGCCGATGACCTGCCGGTCGCCGATCGAGTCGACCACGGCGAGCGCCTCGCTCTCGGTGCGGTCGAAGGCCGCCGAGGCTTCCTTGGCGTTCAGCTCGGGCGTCAGGATGTCGTCGGGGTGGCGCAGCACGTCGGCGAGCGTCGCCGGCGTCTCGCTCGCGTCGCGCGCGGCGGCATGGGCCTCGGGCACCAGGACGATGCCGGCGTAGCGGCCTGCCTCGTCCACCACGATCACCCGCGAGGGCGATCCGAGCGGGTGCGCCCGCAGGAAGGTCGCCATCGGCGTGTCGAGGGGGATGGTGCGCACGTCCTTGCGCATCAGCCGACCGACCGTCAGGCTGCGGATCCAGCCGACGTCGTGGGCGCTGCGGATGCTCTCGCCGCGCAGGTGGAAGCGCCAGGTGGCGAAGGAATAGCCGAAGGTCTTCCGCACGGTGAGCGACGAGGCGATCACGGCGACGAGGACGAGGCCGGTGAGCGGCAGGCTGCCGGTCACTTCCAGCGCCAGGAACGTCATGGTGAGCGGGCCGCCGATGACGGCGACCGCGAGCGCGCTCATGCCGATCACCGCATAGGCGAGCGGCGTCAGCCCGAAGGCGGCGAGCCCCGGGATCACCGCCGGCGCGACCATCGCGAACAGCTTGCCGGCGAGCGCACCGAGGAACAGCGAGGCGAAGAACAGGCCTCCGCGGAACCCCGACCCGATCGAGATCGCCGAGGCCGTCGCCTTGCCGACGAACAGCAGAACGAGCGCCGCCGTGCCGTAGCCCTCGGCCCCGTCCGCGAAGTGGACGTGGAGAGCGCCGTGCCCGCCGGACAGCACCTGCGGGCCGATCGCGAGCGCCAGCGCGCCGACGCAGAGGCCCCCGAGCGCGGGGCCGGCCACCCGCGGGATCCGCGTCGCCGCCACGCCCTGCTCGACCAGCGTGACGCCGCGCATGATCAGGATGCCGAGGCCGGCGCAGAACAGGCCGAGGACGAGGCTCGGCAGGGTGTCGGCGCCGGTCACCGCGGCCGTCGTCACCGCCTGGACGTTGTCGAGGGCGACCAGAGGCTGGGCCGCGACCAGGCTCCGCGAGACCAGGCTGCCGCACAAGGCAGCCACCACCACCGGCGTCAGCGTCGCGATCGAATAGGTGCCGATGATCAGCTCGAAGGCGTAGAACGCGCCGGTCAGCGGCGCCCCGAAGGCGGCGGCGATCGCCGCGGCCGATCCGCAGCCGACCAGCGTGCGCAGGTCGTTGCGCCGCATCTCGAAGGCGATGCCGAGGCGCGAGGCGAGGCCGCCGCAGATCTGCGTATAGCCTGCCTCGAGCCCGACCGAGGCGCCGCTTCCGTTCGAGATGACGTTCTGCACGGCGACGTAGACGCTGTCGCGCAGCGACATCCGGCCGCCATGGAGCGCGTTGGCCTCGATCGGATCGATCACCGGCCGCCTCCGCCGCCCGCGGATCGCGTTCGCGGCGAGGATCACGAGGCCGAGCAGGATGCCGCCGAGGCAGGGGCCGACGAGCAGGGCGAGCGGCGTCACGGCGTCGGCCGCGCTGAGGCGCGTCCCGTGCGGCAGGCGGTACAGCGCCTCGCGAAGGCCCTGCGTCGCGACGTTCATCCCCGCCACCGCCGCGCCGGCGACGCATCCGGTCAGGCCGGAGAGCACCACGAGCCCGACCTCGCTGCGGCGGACGAGGACGCGGAGCCGGCCGGGCGCCTGGACCAGGGTCGCGCGGTCCCAGCGGCGGCGCGGGGTCTCGGCGGTCTGGCTCATCGCGGCGCGGGCGTGGGACGACAGGTCACGCCCGATCCTTACGGGTTCGCGCACGCCTCCGTCCACAGGCGCAGGCGTGGTGTCGAACCCGCTTGAAATGCCGCCGCCGCCACGATACACCCCGCCGCAGTGCCGCCGTAGCTCAGTTGGTTAGAGCGCTTGATTGTGGATCAAGAGGTCCCCCGTTCGAGCCGGGGCGGTGGTACCATCGAATTTCGACGGGCGATGCGAGGGGTTGGCGAAGCGCCGGCCCCTTTTTCGTTTGTGGCGGGTCGGATCGGCACCTCTGCTGCCTCCTGCTCAAGCCCAACTGCGCTTTCGCAGACGAAGCTTCGAGCCGCATCCACGAGGGTGCGGCCGCGGGGGTCACACCACGCCGGCGCGGAGCAGGTCGTGGATGTGCAGGATGCCGGCGGGGCGGCCGGCTTCGACCACGAAGATCGCCGTGATGCGCTTGCGGTTCATCACCTCCAGGGCGGCGCTCGCCAGGAGGTCGGCCTCGACCACCACCGGGGCGGCCGTCATCACCTGCTGAACGGTGGTGTCGAGGATCGCCGGGCCCATGTGGCGGCGCAGGTCGCCGTCGGTGACGATGCCGATCAGGTGCCCGTCCGCGTCGACGACGCCGACGCAACCGTAGCGGCGTCGGGTGATCTCGATCAGAACGTCGGACATCACCATCGCGTCGGGCACGAGCGGCACCTCGTCGCCGGTGTGCATGAGCTGGCGCACGGTCTTCAGGCGTGCGGCGAGGGTCCCGCCGGGATGGAGCGTCTTGAAGCGCGCCGAGGTGAAGCCGCGCTGCTCGACGAGCGCCACCGCGATGGCGTCGCCGAGCGCCAGCTGGATCAGGCTCGAGGTGGTGGGCGCGAGGTCGTGGGGGCAGGATTCGCGCACCTTCGGCAGGGCGAGCAGCACGTCCGCCGCGCGGCCGAGCGTGCTGTCGGCGTTGCAGGTGATCGCGATCAAGGGGATCGAGAAGCGGCGCGAGAAGCTGACGAGGTCGCCGAGCTCCACCGTCTCGCCCGACCACGATAGTGCGACGATCACGTCGTCGGCGGCGATCATGCCGAGGTCGCCGTGGCTCGCCTCGGTGGGGTGGACGAAGAAGGCGTGCGTGCCGGTGGAGGCCAGCGTCGCGGCGAGCTTGCGCCCGACATGGCCGCTCTTGCCGATGCCGCAGACGATGACGCGGCCCTTCACCGACAGGATGGTCTCGACCGCCCGCTCGAACGCGACGCCGAGGTCGCCGTCCAGAAGCGCGATGACCTCATCGAGCGCCGACATGCCGAGGCGGAGGCTGCGCACCGCGATGGCGCGCGGATCGCCCTCGCCTGCGGCGACCGCATGAAGGCGCGGCGACGCCGCTTTGGGGGGTTTCTGCGCGATCGGGAACGCGGTGACGTGCGACATGGGGCATCCGCATAGGATCCCGGCATCGAGAACGCGCACCGGGCAGGCTGGAACGGCATCGTGCCCGGTCGTCGGGCGACGCTACGCCTAGGTTCGGGCCGTGGTTTAAATGTGACGGCGCGATGTCGCAGCGGGCCGGCGCGGGGGCCGTCAGCGCGGCACCAGGTGGAAGTCCGGTGCGTGCTCGGGCTGGGTTGTCACGACGGCCGCCGGCAGCACCGGGCGGCCATCGGCGAGCGAGATCCTGAACCGGCCGACGATGCGGGCGAGCGCCAGCACCGCCTCGGTCAGGGCGAAATGCGCGCCGATGCAGACCCGCGGACCGACGCCGAAGGGGAGATAGGCGTAGCGCGGGATCGCCGGGGCGCCGGGCAGGAAGCGGCCCGGATCGAAGGCGTGCGGGTCGTCCCAGAGGCGGCGGTGCCGGTGCAGCACCCAGGGCGAGATCATCACGATGTCGCCGGCCGCGATCTCCACGCCGGCGACGCGGTCGGCTTCGAGCGCGCGTCGCACGATGACGAAGGCCGGCGGATAGAGCCGCATCGTCTCGTCGATCACCGCGCGGGTCAGCGGCAGGCGCCCGTCCTGGGCGCAGCCGGCCGGGGCGGCGAGGTCCGCGCCCTGCACCTCGCGCGCCACCTGCTCCTGCAGCTCGGGCGCCAGCGCCAGCATGTAGGCGGCCCAGAACAGCAGCACCGCGGTGGTCTCGTGCCCGGCCAGGATCATGGTCGCGACCTGGTCGCGGACCTCGGCGTAGCTGAAGGCCGCCCCGGTCTCGGGATTGCGGGCGGCCATCAGCAGGTCGAGCAGGTCGCGATGGGTGCGCGGGGTCCCGTCGGCGGCCCGCGCTTCGATGATCTGGCCGAGGAAGGGCGTCCAGCGCTTCCGGAACCGGGCGCGCGGAAAGTCGAGGGGCGCCCGCCAGGTCGGCGGCATCAGGATGTCGAGGAGGTGGGGCCGGCCGAGGCGCTCGGAATACTCGGCGATGAAGCCGCGCAGCGCGTCCCCATGCCGATCCATCGCCACCGAGAACATGCTGCGCCCGGCGATCTCCAGGGCCAGCCGGTGAAGGGCAGCGAACAGGGCGACGGGGCCGCGCGCGGCGGCGACGTCGAACTCGCCGAGCGCGTCGCCGATCGCGCGGTCGATCAGCGGGACGAGGCCGTCGATCGCCTTCGGGGTGAAGGCCGGTGCCAGCGAGCGTCGCTGGTGGCGCCAGGATGCGCCTTCGCTGATCAGGACGCCGTCGCCGAGGATCGGGCGCAGGATCCGCACGGAACCGGCGGTGCGGGCATAGTTCGCCTGGTTGTCGACGAGCACCCGGCGGATCGCATCCGGATCGCTCAGGGTGAAGCTCGACCGCCCGAGCAGGCTGCGGCGGGTGATCAGATCGTCGTAGGCTCGGCGCGGCCAGCCGACGAGGGCGTTGGTGCGCAACGCGCCGAGATAGGAGAGGATCGGCGGCTCGCGCTCCGGCGGAACCCGGAACGGCGGCACGATCCGCGACGTCGCGGCGCGCGCGCCATCGGAGGCCTGCGCCGCCGTAGGGTCGAGAACCGTCGTCATGTCCGTCCTCCGCCGATGGCGACGCGCCCCGGTCCACCGTCCGCGACCCGTTCGCCGGGGCCGATCCCTCGCGAGGGATCTGTCGCCGACATCGGGTCTTCGGGCGCCGTTCTACACGTTCGCAGCCGCCGGCGTGAGGCCGGCAAACCGCCTCACGCGGCGATGAACAGGCCGGCGATGGCCGCGCTCGTCAGGTTCGACAGGGTGCCCGCGAGGATGGCGCGCAGGCCGTAGCGGGCGATCTCGGACCGGCGCTCGGGCACGAGGCTGGAGAAGCTCGCGAGCTGGATCGCGATCGACGACAGGTTGGCGAAGCCGCAGAGCGCGAAGCAGACGATCGCCTGGCTGCGTGGATCGAGGGTGCCGCCCTTCAGCACCGGCGAGAGGTTGGCGTAGGCGAAGAACTCGTTGAAGGCGAGCTTCTGCCCGATCGCGCCGCCGACCAGCGTCGCGTGCTCCCACGGCACGCCGAGGAGCCAGGCGAGCGGTGCGAGCGCGAACCCGAGGATGCCCTGGATCGAGGCCGCCGGATATCCGGCGAGGCCGCCCAGGTAGCCGACGATGCCGTCGGCGAGCGCGATCAGGCCGACGAAGGCGATCAGCATCGCGCCGACCGCGACGGCGACGGCGAGCCCCTTCTGCGTGCCGTCGGCCGCGGCCTCGATCAGGTTGGCCGCGCGCGTCTCGCCGAACTCGACCCGGGTGGTGGCGATCCGCGTCGGCTCGGTCGAGGGCACCAGCAGCTTGGCGAAGAGCAGCCCGCCGGGGATCGCCATCAGCGAGGCGGCGAGCAGGTAGGTCATCGGCACGCCGAGCGCCGCGTAGCCGGCCAGGATCGAGCCCGCGGTGGAGGCGGCGCCGCTCGTCATCACCGCGAACAGCTCGGCCCCGGTCAGGAGCGCGAGGAACGGGCGCAGCGCCACCGCAATCTCGCTCTGCCCGATGGCGATGGTGATCACCGCCGAGAACGACTCGATCGGGCTGGTGCCGACCAGCCTGCGCAGGCCGGCGCCGACGATGCGGGCGGCGGCCTGCATGATCCCGAGGTGATACAGCACGCCGATCAGCGCCGAGACGTAGAGGATCTGCGGCAGCACCCGAAGCGCCAGGATGAAGCCGCTGCCGCCGAACAGCTCGAACATCCGCGGCTCAACGAGGCCGCCGAACAGGAATGCGGTGCCACGGTCGCCGTAACCGAGCACGGTCTGGACGAAGCCGGCCGCGGCAGAGAGGCCAGCCTGGCCGGACGGGACGAACAGGATCAGCACGCCGAGGCCGACCTGCAGACCGAGCGCGGCGAGCACCACGCGGGGCCGGATCGCCCGCCGGTTCGTCGAGAGCAGGACGGCGACGGCGAGCAGCAGAAGGATGCTGAGGCCGGCATGCAGGAGGCGGTCGAACATCGGATCTCGGAACTCGGCTGGCTGATCGGGACGGCCATGGAAGCTTCGGGCCAAGCTTTTCCCGGCGCGATCGACACGCGGTCGTTTCCCCGCGGGTGCTGGATCGATCCCGGATCGGAACGTGACCCCGGCTGTTCATCGCCGGCGCCCGGACCATATCGTGCCGGGCGCCGTCCCGTGGCCCAATCGAAGATCCGGAGCAGACGACATCATGGCGAGCCTGCGTGCGCATCTCGCGTCCTACATGGTCAGGCGCAACGTCCGGAACCGCCTCGGCGCGATGGACGACGTGGGCAAGATCCGGGCGGTCTTCGGCGGCCGGACGTTCCCGGATCCGTCCGGCGCGACCTACGAGGCCGGCGCCGTCGGCGGGATACCCGGCGAATGGGTCAGGCCGGTCCGCCCCGAGGGACCGGAGCGGCGGCTGCTCTACCTGCACGGCGGCGGCTTCGTCGCCTGCTCGCCGAAATCGCATCGCCCGGTGACGGGCGCGCTGGCCGAGCGCGGCTTCACGATCTTCGCCGCCGATTACCGGCTCGCACCGGAGCACCCGTTTCCGGCCGGCGTCGAGGATGCGTGCGCGGCCTGGAACGCCCTCGCCTCGCTCGGGCCAGCGGCGATCGCCGGCGATTCCGCCGGCGGCAACCTGGCGCTCGTCGCGATGCTGGCGGCCCGCGACCGCGGGCTGCCTCTTCCGACGGCCGCCGCCCTGTTCTCGCCGGTCACCGACTTCCTCGCCGAGGACGGCTCGCGCGTCAGCAATGCCCGGCGCGACGCGATGTTCGACCCGCGGGCGCTGATCAACCTCGGGCCGATGTATCTCGGCGGGGCCGATCCCGCCGACCCGCGGATCTCGCCGCTCTTCGCGGATCTCGCCGGCCTGCCGCCGCTGCTGTTCCACGTCGGCGAGCGGGAGGTGCTGCGCGACGATTCGGTGCGGATGGCCGAGAAGGCGCGGGCGGCCGGCGTCACCGTGTCCCTGACGGTGTTCCCGGTGGTCGCCCATGTCTGGCAGTTCGCGCACAGCATGTTGCCGGAGGCGCGCCGCTCCCTCGATGCGGCGGCGGAGTTCCTGCGGAGCCACCAGTAGCCCCAGCAAGACGCCGGCCCGCGCCGCGACCGCCTCCGTTGCGACGGAACGGGCTGCGGCGATCGGCCGTTGAGAGGTCAAGCTGCGCCGCCCGACGGCGCCCATCGCGCGGAGAGAACCATGAGCCTGATCGGACGCATCGTCACGAAGCTTCTCGGGAACGAGGATCGCCAGGTCGTTCGCGACGACCGCAACGCGAGCTCCGCCTCGCCGATCGGGCGCCTCGTGACCAAGATCCTCGGCAAGTAGCCGGCACCCCGCTCGGGCGGGCACGGATCGACGGGCGGCGTGGGTCACGCCGCCACCAAACGCGCAGAACTGACGGGTAGGAGATGACCATGGTCGATACGGATCGCATCGTCGGCGGTGCCAAGGAGCTTGGCGGGAAGATTCAGGGTGCGGCCGGCGACTTCGTCGGGTCCAACCGCGACTCGGCGGAAGGCCGCCTTCGCGAGGCCGGCGGCAAGACGCAGGAGGCCTACGGCCAGGCCAAGGACACCGTGCGCAACGTCGCCGACGAGGCCGGCGACCGCGCCCAGGAGGCCTACGGGCAGGCCAAGGACGCCTACGGGCAGGCACGCAGCAAGCTGCGCGACGTCGCCGACAACGTCACGGACTACGCCTCGGACGCCTACGACCGCCGCGGCGACTACCTGCGCGACGGCCGCCAGGCGGTCAGCTCGCGGGTCGAGGAGAATCCGCTGATCGCGCTGGTGCTCGCCGGCGCCGTCGGTTACGGCCTCGCCCTGCTGCTGCACGGGCGCCGCTAAACGCAGCCCGCGTTGCAAAATCCTGCGCCATCGAAGCACCCCGCCGGTTGACCGGCGGGGTGCTTTCGCGTGCGGGCTACTGCGCCGTCCAGCCGCCATCCATGGCGATGTTGGTGCCGGTGATCTGGCTGGCGGCGTCCGAGCACAGGAACAGGGCGAGCGCGGCGACCTGGTCGACGGTGACGAACTCCTTCGTCGGTTGCGCCTTCAGCAGCACCTCGTCGATCACCTGCTCCTTGGTCAGCCCACGCGCCTTCATCGTATCGGGGATCTGCGCCTCGACGAGCGGCGTCCAGACGTAGCCGGGCGAGATGCAGTTCACCGTGATCTTGTGCGTGGCAAGCTCCAGCCCCGCGGTCTTGGTCAGGCCGGCGATGCCGTGCTTGGCCGCGACGTAGGCCGACTTGTACGGCGAGGCGACCAGCGAGTGGGCCGAGGCGGTGTTGATGATCCGCCCCCAGCCGCGCGCCTTCATTCCCGGGATCGCCGCCTGCATCGCGTAGAAGGCCGAGGACAGGTTGATCGCGATGATCTGCTCCCACTTCGCGCCCGGGAACTCCTCGATCGCCGACACGAACTGGATGCCGGCGTTGTTGACGAGCACGTCGACGGAGCCAAAGCGGGCTTCCGCCTCGCGCACCATCTTGCCGATCTCGGCCGGCTTCGTCATGTCGGCGGCCGAATGATGCGCCCGCACGCCGAATTCGGATTCGATTCCGGCGCGCGCCGTCTCGATCGCGTCGGCCTCCCCGAAGCCGTTCAGCACCACGTTCGCCCCGTCCCGCGCCAGGGCTCGCGCGATGCACAGCCCGATCCCGCTGGTCGAGCCGGTGACGATCGCGGTCTTGGATTTCAGGGTCATGCGGAACTCCGGGATGGCGACGAAACGGCGAAGAAAGCCTGCCCGATGCACCGCCGGTTGTCGACGCATCCGGGTCACGGACGGATCAGGGCGTCACGTCGGCGGCGCCGGTCTCGGCCTCGAAGGCGGTGGCGAGGTAGGCGCGCACGAAGCCGGGCATCGCCGCCTCGATGTCGGCGGCCTCGCGCACCGCCACGATTCCGGCGAGCTCGGGCTCGTCCTCGCCCAGCGCGTGGATCTCCATGCGTTCGATCAGGGCGGCGGCGTCCTCGGCGAAGCGGACGGGCCGCAGGAAGGCGAGCTGGCCCTCGCCGCGCAGGCAGATCCAGTCCTCGGTCGCCCTGTCGGGCACCCGGAGGCCGGTCTCCTCCAGAAGCTCGCGCGCGGCGCTCCCCGAGAAGTCGACCGCCTCGCCGCGCACGTCGTCGAGGTCCGGCGTGCCGCAGGGAAAGTAGATCTGCCCGGCATTGGCCGTATGCACGCCCATCCGCCCGAGCAGGACCGCGCCGTCGGCGCTCCACGGCACGATCGCCGCGAAGGCGTTGGCGACGTGTCCGTCCGGCGATCCGCCGTCGCGATAGGCCAGGAAGCGCGAATACGGCGTCTCGAACAGGTCCAGGCGGCAGCTGTCGCCGTCGATCGCGCAGCCGCAGGCCACCAGCACCAGCCCGTCGAACAGGGCGGGCTGCGCCGCCCGCCGCCGCATCCAGTTCTGCTCGATGCGCTCGGCGTTGTCGCGCGCCCAGGCCCAATCGTAGGTCACCAGCCGGGCTTCGAGGCGCGCGAGGCGGACGACCTCGAAACCGTAGGGCCGTGAGTCCGGCGTCGCCGCATCAGACATGGAGCACGCCTTCCGACACGATCACCGCCGCCCCGCCGATCTCGACCGAGCGCAGGCCGCCGGCCTGGACCACGACCTGTAGCGCGATCGCGCTCGGGCGGCCCATCGCGACCCCTTGCGTGATCGCGACGTCGTGCGTGCCGTCGCCGAGCGGCTCGAACTGCATCAGCACGCCGGCGAAGGCGGCGGCCGCGGAGCCCGTCGCCGGGTCCTCGGCCACGCCGAGGGCGGGGGCGAACATCCGGGCCTGGAAGGCGAGACCGGTCTCCGCCGTGTCCGGCGCGTAGAGCAGGAAGCCGTCCGAGGTGCCCGCCAGCGTGCCCGGTCGCGCCGCGTCGAGACGGTCCGGCGAGGCGACCGGAACGAAGGTGAAGCTCGGGCCGACGCCGTGCCGGCTCGGCCGGTGCCGCCCGAAGCCGATATCCTCCTGCGCCAGCCCGAACGCGGCCGCGAGAGCGGCGGCGTCGGCAGCCTCGCCGAGGTAGTCCGGCAGGATCGGGAGCCTCAAGCGGGCCCGGCCCCCTCCGTCGCCGGTCTCGACCACGCAGGGGATCGTGCCGACCGCCTCCTCGAGGCCGAACGCGACGGCGTCGGCCCCCTCGGGCCGCGCCTCGCGCAGGGCCAGCAGGATTGCGGTGCCGATGGTCGGATGCCCGGCGAAGGGCAGCTCGCGAGTCGGCGTGAAGATCCGGAGCCTCGCCCGGTGCCGCGGCTCGTCCGGCGGCATCACGAACACCGTCTCCGACAGGTTGAACTCCCGGGCGATCGCCTGCATCGCCCCGTCGTCGAGCCCGTCGGCCTCAAGCACCACGGCGAGCGGGTTGCCGGCCAGGGCCTGCGTCGTGAACACATCCAGGGTGACGAAGCGGCGCGGCATCCAGAGGTTCCTTCTCTCGCTCTCAGACCGTCTCCACCGGAAACGTCTCGGTCGGCGCCACGAACTCGTCCTGCGCCGCCACGGTGAGGATCTCGCGCGAGCCTTCCGCCAGCGTGCGCCGCAGGACGCCGTAGACCGAGGCCGCCGCCATGCCGAGCGCCAGCGCCGCCGAGCCAGTGCGGGCGTAGTGGACGAGGAACAGCGCGGCGATGCAATCGCCTGCTCCGTTCACCGACAGGTCGAGGCGGGGCGTGCGCACCCGCCAGAACGTGCCGCCCTCCCCGGCCAGCAGGTCGATGGCGTCGGCCGGCGTCGCGTCGGTGACGAGCGAGGTGACGAGCACCACCCGCGGTCCGCGTTCCTGCAGGGCGGCGACCGCGCGCTTGGCCTCCGCCAACGTGCCGGTCGGCAGGCCGGTGAGCAGGTCGAGCTCGAACTGGTTCGGCGTCACGATGTCGGCGGCGGGCACCGCGCGCTCGGCCATGAACTCGGCGATGCCGGGGCGGACGTAGACGCCGCGGCCGGTGTCGCCGATCACCGGGTCGCAGGCGTAGAGCGCCCGGGCGTTCTCGGCCCGCACCGCATCGACCGCGCCGAGGATCGCGGTGCCGATGTCGGCCGAGCCCATGTACCCGGACAGGACGCCGTCGCAGGTGCCGAGCACCCCGCGCTCGCGGATGCCGGCCACCAGATCCTCGACCGCCGGCCCGTCGAAGACGCGTCCGCGCCAGGCCCCGTAGCCGGTGTGGTTGGAGAACTGCACCGTGTGGATCGGCCAGACCTCGACCCCGAGCCGCTGCATTGGAAACACCGCGGAGGCGTTGCCGACATGGCCGTAGGCGACGTGGGACTGGATCGACAGGATGTTCATCGCGATCTCCCCGGCACGCGTGGCCTCCGCGGCGTGTTACCGGCTTTCGGCATCCCGCGCACCCGGCACCCCCCATCCTCGACAAGGCGGACCATGGATTTCGAATCGCTGCGCGTCTCCGCCCTCGCCTTCGTCGAGGCGCACCGGGCGTGGACGCCGCTGATCGTCGGCGCGTTGGCCTTCTGCGAATCCATCGCCTTCCTGTCGCTGCTGGTGCCGGCCACCGTGATCCTGATCGGCATCGGCGCGATGATCGGGGCGACCGACATCGCGTTCTGGCCGGTGGTGGCCGCGGCGGCCGTCGGCGCGGCCCTCGGCGATTGGCTCTCCTACGAGTTCGGCCGGTCCTACGGCGAGGGCGCCAAGCGCCTGTGGCCGATGCGGCGCTACCCCGAGATGGTCGCCAAGGGCGAGGTCTTCCTGAAGCGCTGGGGCGCGGCGGCGGTGGCGCTCGGGCGGTTCTTCGGGCCCGCCCGCGCGGTGGTGCCGCTGATCGCCGGCATGTTCGGGGTCGCCCGGCTGCCGTTCCAGGTGGCCAACGTCCTCTCGGCCCTCGTCTGGGCCTTCGTGCTCCTGGCACCGGGTGCCGGGCTGCTGGCGTGGTTCCAGGGCTGATGCGACGGTTTCCGCCCGAGCGCATCGTCTGCCTCACCGAGGAGACCGTCGAGACGCTGTACCTGCTCGGCCAGGAGCGCCGCATCGTCGGGGTGTCGGGCTATGCCGTGCGTCCGCCGCGGGTCCGGCGCGAGAAGCCGCGCGTGTCGGCCTTCACCAGCGCGGACCTGCCGAAGATCCTCGCGCTCGAGCCCGATCTCGTCCTCGCCTTCTCCGATCTCCAGGCGAACATCGCTGCCGACCTCGCTCGGGCCGGGATCGCCGTGCACCTGTTCAACCAGCGCGACGTCGCCGGCTGCCTCGCGATGATCCGCACGCTCGGCGCCCTCGTCGGCGTGCCGGACCGGGCCGACGCCCTGGCGCAGGGTTATGCCGACGCGTTGGCACGGGCGGCCGCCGAGGTCGCGGGCCGTCGGCGGCCCCGCGTCTATTTCGAGGAATGGGACGAGCCGATGATCTCCGGCATCGGCTGGGTCTCGGAGCTGATCGGCCTCGCCGGCGGCGACGACGTGTTTCCCGACCGCGCCCGGATGGCCGCCGCCGTCGACCGGATCGTCGCGCCCGAGGCCGTGATCGCGGCGGCGCCCGACGTCGTCCTGGCCTCGTGGTGCGGGAAGAAGGTCAATGTCGCGCGCATCGCATCCCGCCCGGGATGGGCGGCGATCCCGGCGGTGCGGGACGGCCGCATCCACGAGATCAAGTCGCCGCTGATCCTGCAGCCCGGCCCAGCCGCGCTCACGGACGGGTTCGCCGCGATCCGCGCGGCGCTGGCAGGATCGCTCGCGTGATCTCCGGCCGCAGGTGACAAGCGCTGTCCGGGCTTGGCAAGATGCGCCGTCCCGATTCGGCACAAGCCGCCACACGAGAGACGATGTCGTCAGCCCTCGCCCATGCTCTTCCGGCCGATGCCCGCACGGTCGACGCCGCGCCGGACCTGATCCTGCCGCCCGACCGGCGCCAGTCGCCGACGGCGCTGAGGATCCAGCGCGGGGTGCGCCGCCTGTTCTCCGAGATGGGCTGCGCCACCCTGCCCGAGTTCTCGCTGGTCAACGGGCGGCGCGCCGACGTGATCGCCCTGTGCGGCGCCGGGCGCCTGACCATCGTCGAGATCAAGTCGAGCGTGGCGGACTTCCGCGCCGACCGGAAATGGCCCGACTACCGCGACTTCTGCGACCGCTTCTTCTTCGCGATCCCGGACACGGTGCCGGAATCGCTGATCCCGGACGAATGCGGCCTGATCGTCGCCGACGCCTTCGGCGGGCTGGTGATCCGCGAGGCGCCCGAGCACCCGCTCTCCGGCCCGCGCCGCAAGGCCGTGACGCTGCGCTTCGCCCACAGCGCCGCCCGGGTCCTGCACAGCCTCGCCGATCCGGGCGCGATCCGCGACGGCGCGCTCTGAAAGCCTGGTCGTCATGCCCGGAAACACGGCGTGCTGATCGACCGTCGGACCGGCGCCGCTTCGCTTTCGCCGGCGCGGCGCGGCGGCTAAGCTGTCCCGAGGTCATCGCGGCCGCCGCTCCGGCCGCTGCGGTATGGGTTTCGATGCGCGCGCTGATCGGGATCGTCACGGCACTTCTGCTCGCTGCGCCGGCCGCGGCCCAGACGGTCTCCAAGATCGGGCTGTCGGCTCCGCTCACCGGGCCGGACGCCGCCTTCGGCCAGGGCATGCGGCTCGGCGCCGAGCAGGCCGTCGCCGACCTCAACCGCGCGGCTGGCGCGTCCGGCCGCAAGCTCGCGCTGGTGGTCGCGGACGATGCCGGCGACGCGAAGCAGGGCGTCGCGGTCGCCAGGCGCTTCGCCGCGGACGGCATCCGCCTCGTGGTCGGGCCGCTCGAATCCTCGGTCGCGGCCGCCACCGCCGCGATCTACGACGATGCCGGCATCGTTGTGGTCACGCCGGGGGCGTCATGGGCCGCGCTGACGCGCCGGGGCTACGCGACCCTGTTCCGCATCGTCGCCGGCGACGCGCAGCAGGGCGAGGTTGCCGGCCGCTACCTGCTCGCGCACGAAACGGGGCGCCGCGTCGCCATCGTCCACGACCGAACCACCTTCGGCCGCGGCCTCGCGGACGCGGTTTCCGCGACGCTCAAGGCCGCCGGCAGGCCCGAGGTCGCGTTCGAGAGCCTGCCGCGCGGCAGCCGGGACGCTGCGGACCTCGCCGCGACGCTGAAGGCCGCCCGCGTCGACACGGTCTACTTCGGCGGGCTGGCGCCGGAGGCGGCGACGCTCGCGCACGCGATGCGCGACGCCGGATCGACCGCCCGGCTGGTGGCGAGCGACGGCATCCTCGACCGGGACTTCGCGACGCTCGCGTCGGCCGCCGGCGAGGGGACGGTGATGACCGTCCCGGCCGAGCCGGCGCGGCTTCCCGAGGTCAAGGGCCGCCCGCCCCGCACCGCGGAAGCCGATGCGCTCGCCGGGCCGACCTATGCGGCGGTCGAGGTGCTGGCGCAGGCGGTCGACCGGGCGAAGTCTCGGGACGGGCGCACGGTCGCCGCAGCACTCCGGGGGGCGCCCTTCCGCACGATCCAGGGCGAAATCGCCTTCGATGCGCAGGGCGACCCCAGCTCGGGTGCCGTAGCCCTCAAGGTTTGGAAGCGTACGCCGGACGGCCGGCTCGATTGCGCGGGCAACGAGACGGCGCCGTAGGATCAATCGTTTCGCACAGGAATCGTCCGGGAACGGCGCTTTTTGTGTCGACGTCGCCGTGGTCGCGAGGCGGCGAAGCTTGCTTGCGTGGCAGGAGGCCCCTACATCGTGCCCGACGCTCGATGGCTTGGCGCCTCCGGATACGGACCCGCCGCCGCCGCGTTCATCGAATTGCCGTGACGAAAGATCGTGCGCCGGAACGCCTGCTTCCAGACGGTCCGACTGGAGAGGGTGAATGGCGAAAGAAGAATTGATGCAGTTCGACGGTCTCGTTCTCGAGATCCTGCCGGATGCGCGCTACCGGGTGCAGCTCGACCAGGGCCACGAGATCGTCGCCTACACCGCCGGCAAGATGAAGAAGAACCGCATCAAGACGCTGGCCGGCGACCGCGTCACCGTCGAGATGTCGCCCTACGATCTCGAGAAGGGCCGCCTCGTGTTCCGTCACAAGGACGAGCGCTCGGCCGGCCCGCGTCCGCCGGTGCGCGGCGGCCAGTTCCGCCGCCGCTGAGCGGCCGGCGATTCCCACGCCTCCCCGGACCGTCGCGGCCTATCCCCTCCTGACGTTGACCGCCCTGCTCTGGGCGGGCAACGCGGTGGCGGGGAAGTGGGCGCCGGGCCACGTCTCGCCGCAGGCGATCACGTCGCTGCGCTGGGCCGTGGTCTGCGTTGTGCTGTGGCTGTTCGCCCGGCGCCGCATCGTGGCCGATTGGCCGGGCATGCGCGGCCATTGGCGGCTCGTCCTGCTGATGGGCGGCCTCGGCTACACGGCGTTCAACAGTTTGTTCTACGCCGCCGGGGCCTACACCAGCGCGATCAACCTCGCCCTGTTCCAGGGCTCGATCCCCGTTCTGGTGATTCTGCTGAACTACGGTCTCTATCGGACCCGGGTCACGTCCGGCCAAGCGATCGGCGTGCTCGTGACCCTCCTCGGCGCGGCGGTGGCCGCGACGCACGGCGACTGGCACGTGCTCGCCACCCTCGGCTTCAACCGCGGCGACGTGCTGATCTTCATCGCCTGCCTGTTCTATGCCGGCTACACCATCGCCCTGCCGCACCGCCCGGCCATTTCCGGGCTGAGCTTCTTCGCGGCGATGGCGCTGATGGCCTTCGTCACCTCCCTGCCGCTTCTGGCGATCGAGGCGGCGTCCGGCCGGGTGATCTGGCCGGGGATCGAGGGCTGGGCGATCGTGGTGTTCGTCGCGCTCGGGCCGTCGCTGGCTGCGCAGCTGTTCTTCATGCGCGGTGTCGAGCTGATCGGGCCGAACCGGGCCGGCCTGTTCGTCAATCTCGTGCCGATCTTCGGCGCCGGGCTCGCCGTGCTCGTGGTCGGCGAGCCCTTCGGTACCAATGAGGCCGTCGCGCTGGCCCTGGTGCTCGGCGGCATCTTCTGCGCGGAACGGCTCGGGCGCGGCCCAGGCCCGGCCATCGTCGAGCCCGCCGCGCCGCGGGACCGGCCGAGACCTTGAGCGCGGCCGGTGCTGCCACCGGCCGCGGATCGATCGCTTATTCGCAGACGCGGACGCGGCGGATGAACACGTCGCCGTAGGCGTCGATCGTCCGGCGGCGCTCGAAGTGGCAGACCGGGCCGTAATCTTCCTCGACGTAGACCGGGCGCGGGGCGCGGTAGACCGGCTGGCCAGGATAGTAGCCGTTCTGCGAGGAGGCGATCGCGCCGCCGACGGCGAGGCCGCCGAGCACGCCGAGCGCGGCTGCGCCGCCGGCGCCGATGCCGTCACGGGCTTCAGCCGCGGGTGCTGCGGCGACGAGGCTCCCGGCGAGGAGAGCAACGGAAAGAATTCGGATCATGGTTCGTCCCCTCGGGATCTGTCGTGGTCGCAATGTCCGGCCGGTTCGTAAACGAAATGCGAACGCCGCAGGCTTCGAAGCCCATCGCACGATCACGTTCGTGTTGGGCCGCGGATCGCAACACAGATCAGCGTGCTTTGAGGCAAATCTTCGACGTCCGATCGACGCTGCCGCTCACAGCCGCGCGAGTCGCAGCGCCAGCGGCCAGCGTACGGCGCGGCGGTGCTCGGCCGGCCCCCACGACGCGGCGAGCGCGTCCTGGAACGCGTCGACCGGCGCCCGGCCGACCGCCGTCTCGAGCCCCCGCAGCGCCGACCATGTCTCGACGTAGCCCATAAGGTCGGGAAGACGCCACGCGACGGTGATCGCCAAGTCCGGCGCGACGAACTCCGCGAATGGGAACGGCAGCGAGCGGTATCCCTCTTCGACGTGCCTGCGCTCCGGCGGCCAGTACGGTCCGGCGACGTTGCGGTAGAAATGCTGCACCACCGCGTCGGGTGCGCCCTCGACGTGGAGGATGCCGTAGCTGACGAGCGCCAGCACGGCGCCCGGGCGGGCGACACGGCGGACCTCCGCGTAGAAGGCGTCGAGGTCGAGCCAATGGGCGGCCTGCGCCACGGTGATCAGATCGACGCTCGCCGCCGGCAGGCCGCTCCTCTCGGCCGCCCCGATCCGGTACGCGACGCGGGGATGCGGCGTCGCGTTCGCGATCTGCGCGGCGCTTGCATCGGTGGCGACGACGGCGTCGAAATGCTCGGCGAGCGGCGTCGAGAGTTGGCCGGTGCCGCAGGCGCAATCGAGCGCGCGGTCTCGACCGGGCGCGCATTCGGCGAGGAACGCGGCGAGCGCCGGCGGATAGGTCGGCCTGTGCGCGGCGTAGCCGGCCGCATGGGACGAGAAATGATCCTTGAAGGCCGGGTCCATCGTCGTCGCCCTGTCGATTGCGTGCCGCGGGGCGAGCGTAGCGCCGCCGTCGCGTTCGCTGAAGCCGGTGCTTGACGGCGCCGGCCATTCCGGCTGCAACCGGCGCAAGCAGCATCGGAGCGATACGAATGGCGACACGAGGCTTCGTCGGCCGGCGCAGTCCGGAAGAGACGCAGAAGCGGCTGCCACCCGGGCAGCATCGCGTCGAGGATTTCCCGATCCTCCAGATCGGGCCGAACCCGGTGATCGATCTCGCCACCTGGCGCTTCACGCTGCGGGACGGCGCGAAGCCGCTGAAATCCTGGGACTGGGACGCGTTCCAGGGGCTGCCGCGGACCACGTGGCAGGGCGACATCCACTGCGTCACCAAGTGGTCGAAGTTCGACACCGGCTGGGAGGGCGTGAGCTTCGACGACCTCCTCGCCGATGCCGGCATCGCGGCCCCGACCGATTTCCTGCTTGCCGAGGGCTACGACGACTATTCGACCAACGTTCCCGTCGCCGACCTCGTCGGCGGCCGCGCGATGATCGCGACGCATTACGAGGGCGCGCCGATCGAGCCGGATCATGGCGGCCCGGCACGTCTGCTCGTGCCGCACCTCTACCTGTGGAAGAGCGCGAAGTGGGTGAAGGGCCTGCGCTTCACCAAGAAGGACGAGGCCGGCTTCTGGGAGATGCGCGGCTACCACATGTACGGCGACCCGTGGCGCGAGCAGCGCTACACCGGTGACTGAGGCCCCCGATCTCCGCTGGCGCGAGGGCGTGATCACGGCGATCGCGCCGGTCACCGCGCGGGTGAAGAGCTTTCGCCTGCGCACCGGGATCGCCGACGCCTACCGGCCGGGCCAGCACGTCGACGTGCGCCTCACCGCCGAGGATGGCTACCGGGCGCAGCGCAGCTACTCGATCGCCTCGGCGCCGGACGGCTCGGGGACGATCGAGCTGATGATCGAGGGGCTGGAGGGCGGCGAGGTCTCGAGCTTCTTCCACGAGATCGCCGAGGTCGGCGACGCGATCGAGTTGCGCGGGCCGATCGGCGGCTCGTTTTCCTGGGGGCCGGCCGATGGCGGGCCGCTGCTGCTCGTCGGCGGCGGCTCCGGCGTGGTGCCGCTGCTCGCCATGCTGCGCCACCGCGCGGTCGCCGCGCCCGAGATCCCGGCGCTGCTGCTCTATTCGGCCCGGACGCGGAGCGACGCCGTCGCGCTCGCCGAGATCGAGGCGCGTGCCGGCGCCGAGCCGGGCCTGTCGCTGACATTCACCGCGACGCGTGAAGGCGGACGCCGGATCGACGCGGCGATGGTCGCCGAAGCCCTCGACAGGCTCGGCCAGCCGGCCCGGGTCTTCGTCTGCGGCGCCACGCCGTTCGTCCGCACGGCCGCGACGCTGCTTGTCGAGGCGGGCGTTGCGCCGGGCCTGATCCGCACGGAGCGGTTCGGCGGCTAGGGTCTTTTGCGCAGTGGCGGCCGGTGCGCGCGAGACGGATGCGACCTCGCGATGCTCCGGGATTCAGGAGCGGACGATCTGGCTGCGCCGCTTGATGTCGGGGCTCGATGCGCCGCAGGTCGGCAGGCTCTCCACCGGGCCGTGCACCGCCGAGGTCGTGGTAGCACACGCAGCCCTCGGCGAAGTAGTGGTGCACCGGCGCCTTGCGCGACCGGCTCACGTCGTTGCGCGGCGAGCCGCCGTCCGACGTGCAATCCGACATCCGATTCGGGCTATGCTGAGGCCGTCGGCCGACAGATATCGTCCGTTGTCGCCCCGGGAAAGCGGCTTGGAGGAACGGCAATCCTGCCTTCATCGGTCGATCGACGAAGTCGGGACGCCGGACGCCCCGGCTGCGATCCGTCGGCACGATCCCATCGCCCCGCGCGACGACATGGTCGGGACGGGAGGTTCAGGGACTGAAGATCAGGACGAGATAAACGAAGAACACGATCAGGTGCACCGCGCCCTCGAGCACCGTGGTGCGCAGGCCCGAGAAGGTCAGCGTGCTCAGGATCAGGGTCACGGCGAGCAGGGTCATCTCCGTCGGCTTGAGACCGAGGACCACGGTCTGCCCGGTGATCAGGCCGACCGCGAGCACGGCCGGCACGGTCAGGCCGATGGTCGAGGTCGCGGCGCCGAGGCAGAGATTGATCGCGCGCTGCAACTCGTTGCGGGCGATCGCCTTCAATGCCGAGATCGCCTCGGGCGTGAACACGATCGCCGCGATCAGCACGCCCGAGAGGGCGGACGGGGCGCCGAGGGCGGCGATGCCGTGGTCGAGGATGGTCGCGAGGCTCTTCGACAGGAGCACGATCGGCAGGATGTTGGCGATCAAAAGGATCGTGTGCCGGATGATGCTCCCGGCGGATGCCGTTTCGCCCTCGGGCCCCTCGCGTTCCGCTCCGGCGGCTCGGCCCCGCGCCGCGTGGCCCTCCTCCTGGAAGAAATCGCTATGCCGCCCGGTCTGGATCAGCAGGAACACCCCGTAGAGCGCGAGGGTGAAGCCCGAGAAGGTCACCGCCTGAAGCGTCGTCAGGGTCCCGTCGCGGGTGGAGGTGGTGAAGTTCGGGATGATCAGCGCAAGGGTCGAGAGCGGGATGATCACCGACAGGAAGGCCGACGCCCCTTGCAGGTTGTAGCTTTGCTGGTGATGCCTGAGCCCGCCGACCAGCAGGCCGAGCCCGACGACGCCGTTCAGCACGATCATCAGCACCGCAAACATCGTGTCGCGCCCGAGAGTCGGCGCATCCTTGGCACCGAGCATCACCGCGGAGACCAGGGCCACCTCGATCACGACGATGGAGAGCGTGAGCACCAGAGTGCCGAGCGGCTCGCCGAGCAGGTCGGCGAGCTCCTCCGCCTCGTGCACCACGCCGAAGGCGCACCAGAAGATCGCGACGAGCAGCCAGGCGAACAGGGCCAGGGCCCAAAGCGGGCGGTCGAGGTCGCCGAGCCAGTCCTTGCCGAACCATGCGAAGGCGCCGACCGTCGCCCACGCCACCGCCAACCGCGCCATGCCCATCTACCGTCCGATCCGCCCGGATGCCCCACGCACCCGAAAGACCTTTAGGCGATCGGGAAGGCTTGCGTACACGCAACCGCCCCATGCGGGCCGGGACGTGGCGGAACCGCCGCGAAGGCGCTAGAGGATAGGGCTTCGCAACCCGAGTCGAGACCGGTGAGCCTGACAGAGAACCGCGCCCTGCGCCGGTTCCGACGGGACGGACGGTCGTGAAAGCCCCGCACCGTGCCGTTTCCGACCCTTCCCGCCCCGTTCGCGCGGGCGCTCGCCGACCATGACTACGCCGAACCCACACCGGTGCAGAGCGCCGTCCTCGAAGCGGCCGCCGACGGCAGAGACCTCCTGGTCTCGGCCCAGACCGGTTCGGGCAAGACCGTCGCCTACGGCCTCGCCATGGCCGGCCTGCTGCTCGACGGTGCCGAGATGCTGGCACCGGCCGGTGCCCCGCTGGCGCTGGTCATCGCGCCGACGCGCGAGCTGGCGCTGCAGGTTCAGCGCGAGCTGATGTGGCTCTACGGCCCGGCCGGCGGCCGCGTCACGGCCTGCGTCGGCGGCATGGACCCGCGCCGCGAGGCGCGCGCGCTCAACGAGGGCACGCACATCGTCGTCGGCACGCCCGGGCGCCTGCGCGACCACCTCGAGCGCCGCACCCTCCTTACCGACCAGATGAGGGCCGTCGTGCTCGACGAGGCCGACGAGATGCTCGACCTCGGATTCCGCGAGGACATCGAGTTCATCCTCTCGGCGACGCCGAACGAGCGCAGCACCTTCCTGTTCTCGGCGACGCTGCCGAAGGCGATCGACAGCCTCGCCGCCCGCTACCAGCGCGACGCGCTGCGCCTCGCGGTGAAGAGCGAGACCCGCGGTCACGCCGACATCGCCTACCGGGCGATCCGCGTGGTGCCGCGCGAGATCGAGCACGTCGTGCTCAACCTGCTGCGCGCCGCCGACGCGCCGACGGCGATCGTGTTCTGCAACACCCGCAACGCGGTGCGTCACCTCCAGGCGAGTCTGACCGAGCGCGGCTTCTCCACCGTGGCCCTGTCGGGGGAACTCGGCCAGGGCGAGCGCAATGCCGCGCTCCAGGCGCTGCGCGACGGCCGCGCGAAGGTCTGCGTCGCGACCGACGTCGCCGCCCGCGGCATCGACCTGCCGGGCCTGTCGCTCGTTATCCACGCCGACCTGCCGCACGACGCCGAGGTGCTGCAGCACCGCAGCGGCCGCACGGGACGCGCCGGCAAGAAGGGCACCAGCATCCTGCTGGTGCCGAACGCCCGCCGTCGCCGGGCCGAGCAGATGTTCCAGCTCGCCAAGATCAGCCCCGAATGGGGCGGTCCCCCGTCGGCCGACGAGATCCGGCGCCTCGACGGCGAACGCATGCTGGAAGACCCGCTGTTCACCGAGGCGCCCGGCGAGGAGGATCTCGCCCTCGCCGAGACGCTGGTCACCGGCCGCACCCCGCTCGAGCTCGCCGCCGCCCTCGCCCGCGTCTACCGCACCCGCTTGCCGGCGCCGGAGGAGGTCACCGATCCGGGCGACCAGTCCGGCCGCGGCTCCGCGAGCCGGCCGCCCTACGATCCGATGGACCCCGAGCGCATCGCGGCGATGGGCCCGGCGGTGTGGTTCCGGCTCAACCTCGGCCGGCGCGACAACGCCGACCCGCGGCGCCTGCTGCCGATGCTGACCCGCCGCGGCGGGATCGACCGCCAGGAGATCGGCGCGATCCGCATCTTCGACCGCGAGACCAAGTTCGAGGTGCGCGGCAACGCCGCCTCGCGCTTCGCGCAGGCCTTCGCCCGCAACGGCTCGCCGGAGATTCAGGTCGAGGCCCTGGTCGGCGATGCCCCGGTCGCCGAGCGCAAGGGGCCGGCCGGCTTCAAGAGCCCGCGCGCGGCCAAGCACGAGCGCCACATCGGCAAGCCAGAGGCGGCGAAGCCTTACTCCCGCAAGCCGCGCGCCTAAGCGCGGCCGACGTTGCCTCGCAGCGACCCGACCGGTCAGAACCGGTCGGGAATGCCCTTCACCGCATCGCCGAGCGCCTCGACGCTTTCGCGCAGCTTGCGCCCGGCCGGCGCCAGGGACGGCACCTTGATGCCGAACACCTCGGTGTCCTCGTCCTGCGCTTCCGCAGGCACCGCCTTGGCCTCGACCGCCGCGGGCTTGCGGGCGGCCGGCTTTTCCGCGACCGCCTTGCTCGCCGCTGGTGCCGCCGTGGCGGCGGGAGGCTTCGCGTGCGCCTCGATCCGCGGCTTCGCCTTCGAAGACTCGGGCTTCGCGGCCTCGCGCTTCGCCAGCTCAGGTTTGACCGCTTCGATCTTGGCCGCTTCGATCTTGGCCGTTTCGTCCACCGCCGATGCCGGACGGGTCGCGACCGCCTTCGGGGGCTCCGGCGGCAGGGCCGCGTAGGTCGCGGTCTCGGTCTTGGCGCGCACGGTCTCGGCCGCCAGCGGCGCGATGCCGGGCACGGTGCGGGCCGGCGCGACCAGGGTCGCCTGACGGGCCGGGCCGATCACCGGCACCTCGACGAGCGCCGGGACCGGTTTCGGCGCGGGTGCCGGCGTCGCGAGCTTGCTCGCGGCGACGGGCGGGTTCGGGGTGATGGCGGGCGTCGCCGGTGTCGGTGCGGCGTCGGTGGCGACGGAGCCCGCGCGCAGCATCGGATCGATCCGCGCTTCGACGACCGGGGGCTCAGCCGGCTCGGGCGGCAGGATCTCGCGGATCTTCGGGATCGACGAGGGGCTGCCCGTCGCCAGCGCCGGCAGCCCGTCCTTCAGGTCGGGCCAGTCGGCGGCCTGCCGGCTCGTCACGATCGGCTTGGCGCGCTGCGGTCCGGCGAGGCCTGAGAGGTAGGTGCTGGCCGCGGCGGCGAAGGCCCCGGTCCCGGCCACCCCGATCACGCCGAACAGCGCGATGCGGGCCCAGGGGCGTCGTGCGGCCGGGCGCGGCACCGTCTTCGGCGATTGCCGGGTCTCGGACGGGTCGAGGGCGAGTTCATTCATCGGGGGGCGATCATGGCAGGAGGTTGCATCGGGCACGCGAGGCGGATGCGACCGATCTCCCCATCACGGCCGCATCGCCTCCGAAGATGTTCCGCACGCGGAACTTGAGCTGGGATCAAGAACCGGCAATACGGCGCAACGATGTCGCCCCGCTTCGCGGCGCCGAGCCCCGGGCTTCGACCTGTCGCATCTTCTGTGGAGAAGTCGTTGTCGCGCCGAGGTCTTGCGTAGACGGTGTGTGCTTAAGAACTCGTATCGCCGGGCGTCCTGCCCCGGTCGAGGCTCAGGGCCAACCTGCGAGGTGCACGGCCTGCGCCCGTGCCACGCGCTCGACCGCGCGGGTCCATCGGCTCGCCGGCCGAACGGGCGACGATGCGCCGGCCGCGACGGCCGCCTTCAGCGTCACGCCGTCCCGATCGCCCCAGCGCGCGAGCAGAACCTGGAACGCGTCGTGCCGCGCACGCTCGAAGGGGATCGGCCGCAAAGCGGAATCACGACAGGGATGGGGCGGGTAGAGATGGCCCACCGGCACCAGGCCGGCCGGGATCGGCGCCGTGGCCACGTGGGTGCGGCGGCGGCACAGGATCTTCGGCACGACGTAGGCCCGCGGCCCGAACGGATCGCCGGCGCCGGACGACACCTCGATCCGCCCGAGCGGTCCTACGACGACCAAGTCTGCCTCGCCGCCCAACGCCTCCGGCCGGATCGCGCCATCGAAATCCGGCGGTGCGGCGCCGAGATGCGCGCGGAGCCGCGCGAGCGGTCCCGGCCGATCGGTCCTGACCCGGACGGAGACCTGCGCCGAGCCGAGACCCAGATCGAAGCTCACGGCCGCCCGCCGAGCCGGATCGAGCGCTTCGCGATCGGGGCCGAGCTCGGTGAACCGCGAGCAGGCGACGGCGCCGAATTCCAGAGCCGGCAGGCACAGCGCGACCGCGTGGCTCCATCCGTCGCCCACCGGCATCTCGTAGGCGATCGGTCGCACCGCATCCGTCAGCGTCAGCGCGATGCCGCCCCTGGCGGTTCGAAGGCCAATCCGGTCCTCCCCAAGGATCCGGAACGGTTCGTCCGGCCGCCGGCGGAACTCGGCGGCCGCCCCGAACGCGCCGAGGTTCCACGCGCTCGCGGGATCGGCGAGCGCGGCGCAGAGGATGTCGCGATCGGTCGCGTCGAGGGCCATGGCGGGCACGGCTACGCCGGTCGTCGCGGAGGCTCAAGCGCCGTCTGCAACCGAAGGCTGCGATGTGGACCGCATGCCGAGCGCGCCTGCGCGGCATGGACTTCGCCGCGCGTCGCCGCCACCCTGCGCGGCGTGAGCGCCAGACCGATCTCCCTCTCGACACCGCCGGACGACGCGCCCGGCACCGCCTCCCCTGTTCCACCGCAGGCGATCCCGGCGGCCGGGTTCTGGAGCGGCTGGTCGACCCGCGCGCGGCTGATCGCCGTCGTCCTCGCCATCGACGTCGTCGCGGCCCTGGTCTCCTGCGGCGTCATCGTGATCAACGCGCGCACGGCGGTGAAGGTCGAGACGCAGGCATCGCTCTCCACCGTGGAATCGCTCGTTGCCGACACGATCCGCCTCCTCGACGCGGCCCCGTCCGAACGCCTGCTCCAGACCCTCGACCTGCGCTTCCAGATCCTGCGCCACGTCCGCGTCACGGTGCGCGACGCCGCCGGCGCGACGGTGGGCGCGCCGATCGGCCAGCCGCGTCAGGAGAAAACGGCGCCGGCTTGGTTCGCAGACCTGATCATGCCGAAGATCGAGCAGCACGAGCTGCCGATCGTCACCGCCGGCCGCACGATCGGCACGGCGCGGATCACCACGCAGCCGATGGATGAGATCGACGAGATCTGGGTCTATGCGCGCGCCCTGTCGCTGACGACGTTCTGCATCAACGCGGCGATGCTGGCAGCCCTCTACCTTGCGCTCGGGCGCGTGCTGGCGCCGCTGGGCCGCCTCGCCGACGGCCTGACGCAGCTCGAGCGGCACGACTACACCGCGCGGCTCGAAAACCCGGCGACCCACGAGTTCGCGGTGATCGCCACGCGCTTCAACCAGGTCGCGGAAGCGCTGAGTGCCGTCCGGGCCGCCAACGGCCGCCTGAAGCGGCAGCTGCTGACCGCGCAGGACGACGAGCGCCGCAGCACGGCACTGGAACTGCACGACGAGTTCGGCCCCTGCCTGTTCGCCCTGGAAGCCAACGCGGCTTCCGTGAAGCGGCTCGCGACCGGCACGGCCGAGCCCGACCGGGACAAGCTCCTGGCGCGCGCCTCCGAGATCGCGGCGATCGTCGGCCAGGTGCAGAGCCGCAACCGCGACCTGCTCAACCGTCTGCGTCCGCACGCGCTCGGCCAGGTTCCGCTCGCCGACTGCCTCGACCTGCTGTTGCGCGACTTCGCCCGCCGGCACCCCGAGACCCGATTCACCGGTCGGTTCCAAGGGCTCGCCCGCGGCTACGGCGATCTCGCCGACCTCACCGTGTTCCGTTGCATCCAGGAGAGCATGACCAACGCCGTGCGTCACGGCCACGCCGCGACGGTCACCGCCGAGGCGCGCGAGGGGAGCGGCTCGCTGGTCGTGTCGATTGCCGACGACGGCACCGGGTTCGCGCCCGATCACGGCACCGGCCTCGGGCTCTCGGGCATGCGCGAGCGCGTCGAAGCGCTGGACGGAACGTTTGTTCTTGACAAGCACCCCCCGGGCGCCGTTGTCCGCATTATCATTCCCGTGGATGCGCAAAGGGGCGACGATGCCGACCCGGTGCGATCCGCCTGAGCGGCCTCGCCATCCCGAGCGATCCCCCGATGAAGTTCCCGGCTCGATGAACGCCTTTGCCATGAAGCCCGTCGCCGTCGAGACCCGGATGCCGGTCCTCGTGATCGACGATCATCCGATCGTGCTCCAGGGCTGCCGCCGGGTGCTGGAGGATGCCGGCATCGAGACGGTGGCCGAGGCGACAACTGTGGTCGACGGCTACCGGGCGTTCCACCGCCTGCGCCCGCCGATCGTGATCTGCGACCTGACGTTCCAGGGCAGCGGCCTGGCCGGCCTCGGCCTGATCCGCCGCATGTGCGCGGTCGAGCCCAAGACCCGCATCCTCGTGTTCAGCATGCACAACGATCCGGTGATCGTGGCACGCGCGCTCGAGGCCGGCGCGCTCGGCTACGTGCTCAAGGACCACGCCTCGGCCGAGCTGTTCGAGGCCTTCGAGAAGGTCCGGGCGGGGCAGGTCTACCTCGACCGGCGCCTCGCCACCGAGGTCGCGATGCTGCGCACCGACGCCCGCCGCACCCCCGAATCCCAGCTGACGCCGCGCGAGCAGCAGATCCTCGCGCGCCTCGCGCAGGGCAAGTCCTACGGCGCGATCGCGACCGACCTGTCGGTGAGCTACAAGACCGTGACCAACGCCTGCTCGCAGATGCGCCAGAAGCTCGGCGTGCGGACGCTGGCCGAGCTGATCCACGTCGCCGTCACCGAAGCCCAGCGTCAGGGTTGACCGATCCGGCGGCGGCCGCGCCGCGCGACACGACGAGAGGCCGAACCATGGGCGATGCGGAAACCGACACGTTCTCGCAAGCCGCGTGGGCGCGCAACGCCGCGCTCTACGAGACCATCCGTACGATGCCGTTCAACGCCGAGCTCGCGGCCGGCACGCTCGGCCGGTCGCGCTTCACGCATTACATCGTCCAGGACGCTCATTACCTCATCGGCTTCGGCCGCGCCCTGAGTCTCGCCGCCGCCAAGGCGCCGGAGCCCGACGGCATCGTCCTGTTCGCCAAGGCGGTGGAAGAGGCGATCGTCGTCGAGCGCGCGCTCCACGGCGGCTTCTTCCGCGACTACGGCATCGGCGCGGAGGCCTTCGCAGCGACGCCGCTGACGCCGGCCTGCGATCACTACGTCGCGTATCTCATGGCGACGGCCTACGCCGAGCCGTTCGAGGTGCTGCTCGGGGCGCTGCTGCCGTGCTTCTGGATTTACGCCGAGGTCGGGCGGGACATCCTGGCGCGCGAGAGCGCCGGCAATCCCTATCGCGCCTGGATCGACACCTATTCCGGAACGGATTTCCAGGACGCCGTCGCCCGGATGATCGCGGCGACGGACGAAGCCGCCCGCGGGGCATCGTCCACCGTTCGCAAGCGGATGCACAAGGCCTTCACCCACGCGACTAGGCTCGAATGGATGTTCTGGGACAGCGCCTACCGCAAAGCCGCCTGGCCGGTGTGACGGCAGGTCTCGTGCGGCCGATCCAGCGCTCTAAGCACCGGCATCGGTAAGGACCGTTTCGACCGGACCTGCGTGCGTCGCGCCTCCTCGAAGGGAGAGGGGGACACACCACCGATTCGAAAGGGGCGGAACGATCGGATTGGAGCGGGCGACGGGAATCGAACCCGTATATTCAGCTTGGGAAGCTGACGTTCTACCACTGAACTACGCCCGCGCCGGGCCGCGTTTCGGCAGCGCGGCTGGACCATAGCAGAGCCGCCGACGTTGTCCACGGGGTCGATGGTCCTGCGGTCATGGACGGTCTTCGCGACACATCTTCTTCGCGCTGCAGCCCGGCACGCGATGCTCCGGCAGCGGCCACACGATCGCCGCGCGCACACCATCGCCGCCGTATCCGTTCCCATGGCGACGCCGTTCCACTATCACCCGTCGGACCTGCACCCACGATGCGTGCGGCGTCCACCTCCGGTGGGCGGCGCCGGCCGAGGACCGATCCGAGATCCATGGACGCCCCTTCCCCCCTGGCCGCGCCCGCGGACAATCCCGCGCGGCTGATCCTCGCTTCGGCCTCGCCGCGCCGGCTCGCGCTCCTGCAGCAGATCGGCATCGAGCCGGACGCTTTGCTTCCCGCCGACGTCGACGAGACGCCGCTGAAGTCCGAATCGCCACGCGAGCTCGCCCGGCGGCTCGCGCGGCTGAAGCTCTCCGCGGCGCAAGGGGCGCTCCACCTCCACGAGCACGGCGGGAAGAGCTGGGTGCTGGCGGCCGACACCGTGGTCGCGGTCGGCCGCCGCGTGCTGCCCAAGGCCGAGGTGCCCGACGAGGCCGCCGACTGCCTGCGCCTGCTTTCCGGGCGGCAGCACCGCGTGTTCACGGCGATCTGCCTGCTCTCGCCGAAGGGCGCGCGGCGCGAGCGCATCGTCGAGAGCCGGGTGCGGTTCAAGCGCCTGTCCCAGCGCGAGATGAGCAGCTACCTCGCCTCGGGCGAATGGCGCGGCAAGGCCGGCGGCTACGCGATCCAGGGGCTGGCCGGCGCCTTCGTCGTCAAGCTCGTCGGCTCGCACTCGGCCGTCGTCGGCCTGCCGCTCTACGAGACGATGGCGCTCCTCGACGGCGAGGGATTCCCAGTGCGGGCCGGCTGGGGCGCGATGGCATGACGACGGTCGCGAAGCTGCCCCCCTGCCCGATCTGCGGCAGGCCGGCCGATCCGAAGCTGAAGCCGTTCTGCTCGGAGCGCTGCTCGGACATCGACCTCGGCCGCTGGCTCAGCGACCGCTACGTGATCCCGGCCGCCGATGACGAGGACGAGGACGCGTTGCCGGCCGCCCGGAAACCCGAGCACAAATAGCGGGAAAATCATCCGGCCGATGCGCCGGATCAGGCTGGACAGGCCCGGAGGCACTGACTATACCCCCGCCCTGTCGAGCCGCCACGCGGATCGGCGAAGGCCCAGGTAGCTCAGTTGGTAGAGCATGCGACTGAAAATCGCAGTGTCGGCGGTTCGACTCCGTCCCTGGGCACCATGCCTCCCCAGCGTCTGAACTGGATTCGCAGCCGCGGCTGCTGGACCCGTTCGTGCCTGCGCGGACGCCCTCTCAGGTGGCGCTCGATCCCTCGACGATCTCGGCCAGCCTCTCCGCCGTTTCAAGATCCTCCGGCGTGTTGACGTTGAGGAACGGGTCGATCGGCTCGATCGGCCAGCGCACCACCGCGGCGCCGTGACGGCCGATGAAGCCGCCGACGCGGCGCTCGCCGCGCTCGACGAGCGCGGCACGCAACTCTGCCCGCAGATGGATCGGCCAGAGCGCCACGGTGTAGTGCTCGCGATCGCCCGAGGCGGCGACCGGGATCGCAGCCGGCTCTCGGGCTGCGGCGAGGCGGGCGACGAGGTCGAGCGGCAGGAACGGCGCGTCGCAGGAGACGCTGACGACGGCGTCCACGTCGGCGTGGAACGCGGCCGCATGGTCCAGCCCGGCCAGGATGCCGGCGAGCGGGCCGGGATGGCCGGCGACGCCGTCGGGCAGGACCGGCCCCGGAAAGCCGGAGAACCGCGTCGGGTCGCCGTTGGCGCTGAGCATCAGCCCGGCCGGGCATTGCGGCGCCAGACGCCCGGTCACCCGCTCCAGCAGCGTCCGGCCGCCGAGGGTGCGCAGGACCTTGTCACCGCCGCCCATGCGGCGGGCGAGACCGCCGGCCAGGATCAGGCCCAGGACCGGCGCCATCGTCGTGCCTATTCGAAGACGATCTTGGGCGCCGCCCGGCCGGCCGGTGCCGCGGTCAGGTTGTCCCAGAGCTTGCGCGCGATCTCGCGGTAGACCTGGGCCTGCGGCCCGTCGGGGGCGACGGCGACGACCGGCTGGCCGGCATCGGACGATTCCCGGATCGTCATGTTCAGCGGCACCTCGCCGAGGAACGGCACGCCGAGGCGCTGCGCCTCGATCCGCGCGCCGCCATGGCCGAAGATGTGCGATTCGTGGTTGCAGTTCGGGCAGATGAAGGTCGCCATGTTCTCGATCACGCCGAGGATCGGCACCGCGACCTTCTTGAACATCGTCACGCCGCGCCGCGCGTCGATCAGCGCGAGGTCCTGCGGCGTCGAGACGATCACGGCGCCGGAGAGCGGTGTCGCCTGAGCCATGGTGAGCTGCGCGTCGCCGGTGCCCGGCGGCATGTCGACGATCAGCACGTCGAGCTCGCCCCAGAGCACGTCGCGCAGCATCTGCGTCAGCGCCGACTGCACCATCGGGCCGCGCCAGATCATCGCCGTCTCGGGCTCGATCAGGAAGCCGATCGACATCACCTTGAGGCCGTAGCCTTCCATCGGCTCCATGCTGCGGTTGTCGACCACCTTCGGCTTGCCGGACAGGCCGAACAGCTTCGGCACCGAGGGACCGTAGATGTCGGCATCGAGCAGGCCGACCTTCAGGCCCTGCGCCTTCAGGGCGAGGGCGAGGTTGCAGGCGGTGGTCGACTTGCCGACGCCGCCCTTGCCCGAGGCCACCGCCACGATGTGGCGGACTCCCGGCAGGGCCGGCCCCTGGCCGGGAGGCGCGCCGGGACGCGGCGGCGCGGCATTCACCGGAACCGGGGCGGCCTTGCTCTGCTCCGGCATGCCGGGGCCGCGCTCGGAGGTGAGGCTCGCGAACACGCCCGAGACGCCAGGCATCGACAGCACCTTGCCCTCGGCCGACCGGCGGATCGGCTCGAAGCGCGCTGCCTCGCTGGCGTCGATCAGGATCGAGAACATCACGCGGTTGGTCGGGTCGACGACCACCTGCGACAGGCGGCCGGACGCCGGAAGGGTGGTGCCGGCGGTATCGATGGTCACGCTTTGCAGTGCGCGCAGCACGTCGTCTCGGGTGATCGCCACGGTCGGCCTCCTTCGCCGCGTCCGGCGTCTTTGGATCTCGAAAGGGATGGTTCCGGCCCATGTAAACAGCCGTGCCGGAAACGCCAGCCGAAGCGGGCCTACCACCATGCGGCGCCTGTGCGCAGGCGATCGAACCAACCGATGCGTCATCCGTTGTGACACGACCGCCGGCGCGGGCGGCAGGGAGAGCCGGTGCGCCGTCACCATCTGGAGAGACCTACGCGATGCATCAGGGCAATCACCGCGACCACGAGGGCGCGAAGAAGCTGTTCGAGCTGGTCAAGGACGTCAAAGTGGCGATGATGACCACCGCCGACTCCGACGGCACGCTCAACAGCCGTCCGATGTGGAACAACGACATCGACGAGAACGGCGACCTGTGGTTCTTCACCAAGCTGCACACGCCCAAGACCGCCGAGATCGGCCGGGACAACCAGATCAACTTGTCGTACTCCGACCCGTCGAGCCAGACCTACGTCTCCATCGCCGGCAAGGCGGAGATCGTCAGCGACCAGGCGATCATCGACGCCAAGTGGACCGAGAGCCTGAAGACCTGGTTCCCGAACGGCAAGGACGACCCCGAGGTGGCGCTGCTCCGCATCCACCCCGAGCAGGGCGAGTACTGGGACAGCCCGAACAGCAAGATGCTGCACCTGTTCGGCTACGTGAAGGCCTCGCTCACCGGTGAGAGCCCGAAGACGGAGACCAAGAAGGTCGACCTCGCCTGATCGCGGCGGCCTGAGCCACCTTCGCGACGACAGGCGGCGTGCCCGGTGCGGCGCGCCGCCTTTTTCGTGCCCGCGCCGCCGCCTCCGTTGACACGGGCCCGCCGGTCATGCGCCCTCGGGGCTCCGTGACGCCCGCCCCGAGGTTCCAAAGACATGCTCGATCTCGCGCGGCGGGTGCACGACCACAATTTCGGCATCGACCCGATCGTGCGGTCGCTGCTCGACACCGACTTCTACAAGCTGCTGATGGCGCAGACGATCCTGCGCCGACACCGCGACGTGGCGGTGACCTTCGGCATCAACAACCGCACGACCCGCATCCGCATCGCCGACGAGGTCGACGCCGGCGCGCTGCGCGAGCAGCTCGATCACGCCCGCTCCCTGCGCCTGTCGCGTGGCGAGGCGACCTGGCTGCGCGGCAACGCCTTCTACGGGCGCCGCCGCATCCTGTCGGCCGATTTCATCGCCTGGTTCGAGGGGTTTAGGCTGCCCGAATACCAGCTCGAGGCGCGGGACGGGCAGTACGAGCTCACCTTCCACGGACCGTGGGTCGAGACCACGATGTGGGAGGTGCCGGCGCTCGCCATCCTGAACGAGCTGCGCTCGCGCGCCGTGCTGCGCGACCTCGGCAAGCTCGACCTGCAGGTGCTGTACGCGCGGGCGATGACGCGGGTCTGGGAGAAGATCGAGCGCCTGCGCAAGCTGCCCGACCTGTCGATCGCCGATTTCGGCACCCGTCGCCGACACGGCTTCCTGTGGCAGGACTGGTGCGTGCAGGCGATGGACGAGGGCTTGGGCTCCAAGCGCTTCCTCGGGACCTCGAACTGCCTGATCGCGCTCCGCCGCGAGGTCGAGGCGGTCGGCACCAACGCGCACGAGCTGCCGATGGTCTACGCGGCCCTGGCCGAGGACGATGCGGCGCTCGCCCGCGCGCCCTACGACGTGCTGCGCGACTGGCAGGAGGATTACGAGGGCAACCTTCTCGTCGTGCTGCCCGACACCTACGGCACCACCGGCTTCCTCGCCGGCGCGCCCGACTGGCTCGGCGACTGGACCGGCATCCGCATCGATTCGAAGGACCCGATCGAGGGCGGCGAGGAGGCGATCGCGTTTTGGCGCTCCCGCGGCGCCGACCCGCGCGAAAAGCTCGCGATTTTCTCCGACGGGCTCGACATCGACACGATCGAGCGGATCCACGCACATTTCTACGGGCGCCTGCGGATCGGTTACGGCTGGGGCACCCTGCTCACCAATGATTTTCGCGGGCTGGTGCCGGAGGGCCGGCTCGATCCGATCTCGATCGTCTGCAAGGTGACCCATGCCAACGGGCGCCCGACGGTGAAGATCTCCGACAACCCGACCAAGGCGCAGGGGCCGGCGGACGCCGTCGCGCGCTACAAGCGCGTGTTCGGCGTCGGCGCGCAGGATGCGATGGCGGTGGTGGTCTAAGCTGGCCGAGCGCGCCGGGCCCCGGCGCAGCTTCGATTGAAGTCGTGTCACAGACTGAAGATTGAAATTACGTGGTCTCCGTTCGTGGTGGGCGTGCGCTATGTCCCGCCCTGATACCGGCGCGTTGCCTTCCGAGGAGGCGCGCGAACCAAGCCGGAACAGCAGGGATGCGGACGCCATGTCACGGATTGATCGACGCGCGCTGATTGGAGCAGCGGGTCTGGCGCTCGCAGGCCCCACCCTCGGGGGTTCGGCACATGCCGCGGATGCTCCCGCACCGAAGCCAGCCGAGGCGAAGGACGTCACCCGCACGCTGGCGCGCTGGGTCGTGAACGCCCGGTTCGAGGATCTGCCCGAGGCGGTGCGCCGGGAGGCGACGCGAACCTTCCTGAACTGGGTCGGCGTCGCCATCGGCGGCTCGCATCACGAGACGCTGGACGTAGCGGTCTCCGCACTCGCACCGTTCTCGGGGCCGCCCCAGGCCGGCCTGTTCGGCCGCACCGAGCGCTTCGACATCATGAACGCGGCGTTCCTCAACGGCGTGTCGAGCCACATCTTCGATTACGACGACACCCACCTGAAGACCGTCATCCACCCGGCCGGCCCGGTCGCCTCGGCGATCCTCGCCTATGCCGAGATGCACCCGGTCTCGGGGCGCGACTTCCTCGACGCACTGGTGCTCGGAATCGAGACCGAGTGCCGGATCGGCAACGCGGTCTATCCCAACCACTACGACGTCGGCTGGCACATCACCGGCACCGCCGGCGTGTTCGGGGCGGCGGCCGCCGCCGGCAAGCTGATGGGCCTCACCGAGCAGCAGATGGTGTTCGCCCTGGGGCTGGCCGCCTCGCAGCCGGTGGGCTTACGCGAATCGTTCGGCTCGATGAACAAGAGCTTCAACCCCGGCCGCGCCGCCGCCAACGGCCTGTTCGCCGCGATCCTCGCGGCCAAGGGCTTCACCTCGTCGGACGGCATGATCGAGGCCAAGCGTGGCTGGGCCAACACCGTCTCGACCAAGCAGGATTATCGCGAGATCACCGAGGGGCTCGGCACGCGGTACGAGAGCCTGCTCAACACCTACAAGCCGTTCGCCTGCGGCATCGTCATGCATCCGGCGATCGATGCCGCGATCCAGCTTCGCAACGAGGAGCACCTGAAGCCCGAGCAGATCGCGCGCGTCGACCTGAAGGTGCATCCCCTCGTGCTCGAGCTTACCGGCAAGACCGCCCCGCAGGCGGGATTGGAAGGCAAGTTCAGCATCTACCACGCGGTCGCCGTCGCGCTGGTCGAAGGCGCGGCCGGCGAGAAGCAGTTCAGCGACCGCGCCGTTCGCGATCCCGTCGTCGTCGCGTTGCGCGACAAGGTCGTGCCGGTTGTCACGCCGGGGATCGCGGCGGCACAGGTCGACATGACCGTCACGCTCGCTGACGGGCGCACGCTGCACCGCCGCATCGAGCACGCGATTGGCAGCGTCGAGCGTCCGATGAGCGACGCCGCCCTGGAACGCAAGTTCACCGATCTCGCCGACGGCGTGCTGCCCGCGGCGCAGGCCCGCCGGGTGATGGGCCTGTGCTGGTCGCTCGATACGCTCAGGGATGTCGGCGACGTGATTCGCGCAGGGGTTGCGCAAGCCTGACGATCACGGGCCCGTGAAAACCCGCCGCAACGCGAGGGATCGTTTCGCGGCGCCGTGCCGTTCCCCGTTCGCACCGGCGAGAGCACGGGCGTTGCGGGCGTGAGCGTACGGTTCGGTGGCGGCATGGCGACGAAGACAGACGACCCTCCCATCCCGGTGCCGTCTCCCACCCGGATCGCCGCCGCCGAGACGCCGAAATCGGCGCTGGTCTCACCGGTCCTCGTCAGCGCGATCATCATCGCGGCGCTCTATGTCGGGCGCGAGATCTTCATCCCGATCGTCATCGCGGTTCTGTTGTCCTTCGTGCTCGGGCCGCTGGTCGCGCTCCTGCGCCGCTGGCACCTGCCCCGCGTCGTCGCGGTCGGCTCCGCGGTGGTGTTCACCCTCGGCATCGTCGCCGCCCTGGCGACGCTGATCGGCGTCCAGGTCGCGGGCCTCGTCGGCGACGCGCCGCGCTACCGCTCGACGATCGAGCGCAAGATCGAGGGCCTGCGCGACAGCCCGGTCGCGCATCTCACCGATTACGTCGCCAATATCGGCCGGGCGATTCACGATGCCGGCAACACCGAGAAGGCGCCGAAGCCCGAGGCGGAGGCGAAGCCCGGCCCCGAAACCAAGCCGGCGCGGCCGGCCTCGGAACCGGCCCCCGTCCTCGTCGAGATGCGCCAGACGCCGCCCGGCCCGCTGGAGACGGCGAGCACCCTGCTCTCCCCGGTGATGCAGCCGCTGGCCACCACCGGCATCGTCTTCGTCGTGCTGCTGTTCGTCCTGATGCAGCGCGAGGACCTGCGCGACCGGATGATCCGCCTCGCCGGATCGAGCGACCTGCACCGCACCACCGTCGCGATGGACGACGCCGCGCGGCGGCTCAGCCGCTACTTCGTGGTGCAGCTGGCGCTCAACACCGCCTTCGGGCTGGTGGTCGGCATCGGCCTCTACGTCATCGGCGTGCCCAACCCGGTGCTGTGGGGCATCGTCTCGGCGATGATGCGGTTCGTGCCGTATATCGGCGCCTTCCTCTCGGCCCTGCTGCCGCTCCTGCTGGCGGCGGCCGTCGATCCGGGCTGGGACATGGTGATCGCCACCGCGATCCTGTTCCTGGTGCTGGAGCCGCTGACGGGCCAGATCGTCGAGCCGATGCTCTACGGCCATTCCACCGGCCTCTCGCCGTTCGCGGTGCTGATCTCGGCGCTGTTCTGGACCTGGCTGTGGGGGCCCGTCGGGCTTCTGCTCTCGACGCCGCTGACGGTCTGCCTCGTCGTGCTGGGGCGGCACATCGACAAGCTCGAGTTCCTCGACGTGCTGTTCGGCAACCGGGCGGCCCTCACGCCGGTCGAGAACTTCTACCAGCGCATCCTCGCCGACGACCCGGAAGAGGCGCAGGAGCATGCTGAGCTGATCCTTCAGACCTGCTCGCTGTCGGCCTATTACGACGACGTGGTTCTGAAGGGCCTCGAGCTCGCCGCCCGCGACGCCGCCCGCGGCGTGCTGACCCTCGAGCAGAAGACCGACATCCGCGCCTCCGTCAGCGAGCTCGTCGACGCGCTCGCCGAGCGCGACGACCGGGTTCCGGCCGCGCCTGCGGCCGATGCCGACGACGGTGCCGAGGGGGATGCGAAGGCCGATCCCGAAGCGGCGCAGCCAAGCCGGGCGGCGATCCCGCCGGCGTGGTCTCGCGAGGGCGCGGTGCTGTGCGTCGCGGGGCGGGGCTTCATCGACACGCCGGCGGCCGCGATCCTCGCACAGCTCCTCGCCAAGCGCGGGCTCGGGACGCGGATCGTACCGTTCGGCGACGTGTCGCGCGCGAAGATCGCCGATTTCGACCCCGGCGAGGCGCAGATGACCTGCATCGTCTCCCTGGCGATCAGCGGAGAGCCGGGGCACCTGCGACGGCTCGTCGATCGCCTTCGGCGCCGGATGCCCGACGTCCCGATCGTCGTCGGGCTGTGGCAGGCGGACGACGATGCCGCCGGCCGCGGCAGCATCCCGGCGGCCGAGCACGTCTCGTCGCTCGGCAGCGCCGTCGACACGGTGCTGGCCCATGTGCACGCCGAGCCGGAGCCATCCCCCATGCCGGTGGCTGCGCAGGCTTGACGGAAACGGCCGAAACCCGCCTTCCTGCCGCGATGCAGGATCGAACGGGGAAAAGCCGATGAGCGTCGTCGAACTCGGCCGGTTCATGGACGATCTCGCCGACGCGTCGGGCCAGGCGATCCTGCCGTTCTTCCGTGCCCAGTATGCGCTGACCGACAAGGCGGCGGGCACGGCCGCGTTCGATCCCGTGACCGAGGCCGACCGCGCCGCCGAGCTGGTCCTGCGCAACATGATCCGCGGGCGGTTTCCCGCCCACGGCATCCTCGGTGAGGAGTTCGGCTCGGAGCGGCTCGACGCGGAATGCGTCTGGGTGCTCGATCCGATCGACGGCACCCGCGCCTTCATCACCGGCATCCCGACCTGGGGAACCCTGATCGGCCTGACCCGGAACGGGAGCGCCGTGCGCGGCCTGATGCACCAGCCCTATCTCGGCGAGCGCTTCACCGGCGATGGACGCACCGCACGCCTGCGAAGCTTGCGCGGCGAGCGCACGCTCCATACCCGCCGCTGCTCCGACATGTCGGCGGCGATGCTCGCCACCACCGATCCGCGGTTGTTCACGGACGGCGCGGAAGCCGATCGGTTCCGGGCCATCGAGGGTCGCGTGCGCATGTCGCGCTACGGCACCGACTGCTACGCCTATTGCATGCTGGCTTCGGGCCAGATCGACCTCGTCGTCGAGGCCGGCTTGAAGCCCTACGACATCGTCGCGCTGATCCCGATCGTCGAGGGTGCGGGCGGGGTCATCACCGCCTGGGACGGCGGTCCCGCGACCGGCGGCGGCCGCATCGTCGCCGCCGGCGATCCGCGCATGCACGCGGCGGCGCTGGCGATTCTCAACCCGTAACCGGTCGGCGCCCGAAACCGCATTGCGACCCGTCTCGACGAACTGAACCGTCCATGCGCCCCGGCCGTTCCTGGTCGTCCGCAACGCTTCCTCCCGGCTGCCCGTGCTCCTCGCCGCACTCCTTCTCCTGACGACGCTGCCGCCGCTGGCCGAAGGGTCTGTCGACGCGCTCCGGGCGCACGCGGTCGGCTTGCAGACGCCGTCGGTCGAGGCGGCACCGTATTATCAGCACGTCGCGCGGGCGGTCTCGAACTGGCGGGCCCAGGCCGGTACCGAGCTTCGGCCGGTCTCGCTCGCCCTGGTCGCGCAGGTGGCACCCACCGAGCCGGCCTACGTCGCGCGCTGCGCCAAGCTCAACAATTACTGGTGCATCAAGAGCGCGCGCTGGTCGGGCGAGATCGGTGCCGACGCCGAGGGGCATACCGGCTTCGCCACCGCGGCGGACGGCGCCGACGCCGCGGCCGGGCTGCTCCGGCGATACTACCGGGATTATGGACGCCGCACGGCCCTGGCGATCGTGCGCCGCTGGGCGCCGGCCTCCTGCGGCGTCTCCACCGCTCCGCTTGCGGCCAGGGCCAAGCCGACCGCTCTCGCGCCGCGCGGGATCGGCGGCACGCTTCGTGCCCGCTTCCTGGCGCGCCACCTTCCCGGCGGCGCCCGGCGCGGCGTCTTGCGGGCGCCGCGCACCGCCCTGCGGGTGCAGCCTTGGTCGCCGCTCGCCCGGATGAGCGGCCATCCGGCCCGGCGCCCTTCGATCCAGGCCAGGGCGATGCAGAAACCCGTCGTGGATATCGCGACCGGCCTCGCCGACAGGCCGACGCCGACCGTACGGTTTCCGGCCCCGCGCGGGGCGGACGATCCCGCCGCGCTCCTCGACCGCAAGGTGCCGTCGCCGGATCGCCTCGTCGCCGATTCGGCCCTGTTGCCGATGATGGTCTCCGGCCTGGCGATGGGGGATCTGCGTGCACCGGCCCCGCTCTGCGGCAACGACGAGGTCCGGATCGGCAACTACGCGGCCGCCATCGCCAGGAGTGTGGGCCTGCGCGCCACGGACGACCTCGCGCTGTTCTCGCCCGACGGCAGCCCGCTGCCGAACCTCGCCCCCGTCATGCGCGCGATGTCGGGGGTCGAGCTCGGCGCGTTGCACGCGGGTCCGCCCCTCGTGGCGGCGGCGATCGCCCGGCTCAGTCCGACCCCCGCGGCGACGGCCGATGCGGCCAAGTAGCCTTCACCGAGCCTTGTCGCGGCCCCCTCCCCGCGCCACCTGAGCGGCGACGGCCGACCGGCTGGCCCTTCGCGTTTCCCGAGCCCCCGAGCCCGCCCTTGCCCATCCAGAGTTTCGCCGCGCGTGCCGGCTCCGCGGTCAAGGCCTTCGCGGAAGCTTCGAGCGACTTCCTGATCCAGCCGACTCTGCGGCTCGGCGTCACCGGGCTCGCCCGCTCGGGCAAGACCGTGTTCACGACCGCCCTCATCCACCATCTCGTCGAGAGCCATGCGCTCCCCGCCTTCGCCCCGGCGCAGGAGGGACGCCTGCGCCGCGCCCGCCTCGTGCCGCAGCCGGACGACGACGTTCCGCGCTTTCCCTTCGAGGAGCATTTCTCGGCGCTGACGGAGTCCCGCCTCTGGCCGCGTTCCACCGATCGGATCAGCCAGTTCCGGCTTGCGATCGAGTACGAGCGCGCCGGCGGCTGGCGCTCCGGCCCGGGCACGCTGATGCTCGATGTCGTCGACTATCCCGGCGAATGGCTGCTCGATCTCGCGCTCCTGGAGCAGAGCTACACGGCGTGGTCGCGGGCGACCATCGCCGGGACCCGGCGCGCCGGCCGCGGCGGGATGGCCGCGCCGTGGCTCGCGATGCTGAGGGGGCTCGATCCGGCGGGGCCTTTGGACGAGGTGGTGGCCGAGCGGGCGAGCGCCGCCTTCACCGCCTATCTCGCCGCTCTCCGCGCCGGCCCGGAGATGGTGGCGACGACGCCGCCGGGCCGGTTCCTGATGCCGGGCGACCTCGCCGGCTCGCCGGCCCTGACCTTCGCCCCGCTCGACGACCTGGCCGAGACGATCGCGCCGGGCACGCTCGCCGGGCTGATGGAGCGGCGCTTCGAGGCCTACAAGGCCAAGGTCGTCGTGCCGTTCTTCCGCGATCACTTCCAGCGCGTCGACCGACAGATCGTGCTGGTCGACGTGCTGGCCGCCGTCGATGCCGGGCCGGCGGCGCTGGCGGAGCTGGAGGAGGCACTGGATTCCGTCCTGCTCAGCCTGAACATCGGCCGCAACACGCTGCTCTCGCGGCTGTTCGCGCCGCGGGCCGACCGGATCATGTTCGCCGCGACGAAGGCCGACCATTTGCACCAGACCAGCCACGATCGGCTCGAAGCGCTGCTGCGCCTGCTGGTGTCGCGCGCCATGCGCCGGACGGAGGCCGCCGGCGCCCGTGTCGGCACCGTGGCCCTGGCGTCGGTCCGCGCCACCCGCGAGACCACGATCCACGACGGCGACGCCGTGCTGCGCGCCGTCGCCGGGACGCCGGAGGCCGGCGAGACGGTCGGCGACGAGGTGTTCGACGGGACGGCCGAGGCCGCGGTGTTCCCGGGCCATCTCCCTGCCCGCCCGGAGGCGGTGCTCGAGGGCGCGGTCGAGCCCGGCTCGCTGCGGTTCCCGCGATTCCGCCCGCCATCGATCAAGCCCGACGCGCTGGGGCGTCCCGGCCACCTGCCGCAGATCCGCCTCGACCGGGCCATGCAGTTCTTGATCGGCGACAGGCTGACGTGATGGCGGCCCTGACGAGAACCCCGAGGACGATGCCGTGAGCTCGACCCAGCGCCCGCGCGCCTTCCGCATCCCCAGCGCCGATGCGCCCCCGGCCGTCGAGGGAATCCCTTCGATGCCGGCCGCCCCGACCGGCGTCCGCATCGTCGAGGATCCGGTCGAGATCCTCGACGTCGCCGACGGCACGCCCGTGCCGGTGGCGAAGTCGCGCGGCGTGCCTTGGGGCGGCCTGCTGCTGTCGGCCGCGGGCGGCCTCGTCTCCCTCGGGGTCGGCTTGTCGGTCGAGCGGCTGATCGCCGATCTGTTCCAGGCGGCGCCCTGGCTCGGCGGCGTCGCGCTCGCGCTCCTGGCGCTCGCCGGCCTCGCTCTCCTGGCGATCGTCGTGCGCGAAGTGCGCGGGCTGTGGCGGGAGCGCAAGATCGAGCACCTGCGCCGGGCCGCCGTCGCCGCGATCGCGACCCGCGATCACAGTGCGGCGCAGGGGGTGGTTCGGGATCTCGCCGCCTTCTATGCGGATCGAACGGCGTTGGCGGCGGGCCGGCAGCGGCTCGAGGCTTCGGCCGACGCGATCCTCGACGTCGACGATCGCATCGGCCTCGCCGAGCACGAGCTGTTGAGCCCGCTGGACCGGCAGGCGCGCAACGCCATCGCCACCGCCGCCAAGCAGGTCTCGGGCGTGACCGCGCTCAGCCCGCGGGCGATCGTGGACGTGGCGTTCGTGATCTATTCCGCCGTGCGGCTGCTGCGCCGGATCGCGGCGATCTACGGCGGACGCCCGGGCTTCCTCGGCTTCCTGCGCCTGGCCAGAGCCGCCTTCGCCCACCTGACCGTCACCGGCGGAATGGCGGTCGGCGAGAGCATGATTCAGCAGGTGCTCGGCCTCGGCATCGCGGCGCGGGTCTCGGCCAAGCTCGGCGAGGGCGTGCTCAACGGCCTGATGACCGCGCGCTTCGGCCTCGCGGCCCTCGCGGTCTGCCGCCCGCTGCCGTTCGTGCGCGAGGCTCCGCCGCGCCTGTCGGACGTCGCCGGCGAGCTTCTCCGCCCGGCCGAGCCGGAGCCGAAGCCGTGATGCTCAGGATTGCGCGCGCTTCTGCACCGCCTCGACGTTGCGGCGGTTGGCGATGCGGGTGAACATGTTGCCGGTGTAGTCGGCGACCTTCGGCTTCTCGACGGCCACGAGCTGGGCCTCGAACGCCTCGATGCGCTTGAGCAGCGCGGCGTCGCCGAAGATCGAGCTGTTGAAGGAGGTGTGGGCGCGCTCGCCCAGCGCCGTCTGCACGGCGTCCAGTCGCACCAGAAGCTCTTTTCGCGTCACGTCGATCTCCCGCGGGCCGGATCGCCCGTGATCCGGCACCCATCAGCGCGGGCTTGGGTAAACGAGAGGTTAACCGCCGGGCGCGATCGAGCCGACGGGCTCAAAGATCCTTCATGAACCCGGCGAGCCGCATCAGCCCCTCGGGCCACGGCCCATGGCCGCTCGCGACGTTGACGTGGCCGGATTCGCCGGCGTCGACCAGGGCCGATCCCCAGGCCGCGGCGAAATCCTCCGCGCGCTCGTAGCGGCAGTACGGATCGGTTCGGCTCGCCACCAAGAGCGACGGGAACGGCAGACGCGCGCGCGGCAGCGGCGCGAAGGCGCGCACGCTGTCGGGCAGGTTCGGCGTCTCCTCGACGTCCGGCAGCGCCACGAACAGCGCCCCGACGACGCGGCCCTCGGGAAGCTTCGGCACCGCCTCGACGCAGGCGACGACGCCGAGGCTGTGGGCGATGAGGACGACGGGCCGAGTCGCGGCCGCGACCGCCTCGACGACGCGACCGCACCAGGCCTCGGGCTCGGGCGCATGCCAGGACTGCTGCTCGACCACGCGGGCGGTAGACATGCGGCCGGCCCAGCGCGCCTGCCAGTGGCCCTCTTCCGAGCCGCCCAGGCCCGGAACGATCAGGATGTCGCAATCGGCGGTCTTCATGGTCGCGTGCCTACCGTCTCTCGGCGCGAGGGTCGAGAACGAAGAAAGGCGGTACCTCGCGGTGCCGCCTCTCGGATCGGGTCGATTGCGCCGGCTCAGAGCCGGTGCGCGGTACGGTCTTCGCCCTCATACGCGGGCTCGGTCTTGAGGCCGGCCTTTTGCGCCGCGGTCTGGATGTTGTCCGGGTCGAGGGCGGTCTCGACGAACTCGCGGCCACGGCTGGTGAACTCGCGGGCGTAGCGCAGGCCCTGGTCGCGGACCTCGTCGGCATAGGGACCGATGTTGCGGTCCTCCTGGCGCGTACGCGGGAGCAACGCGCCGATAAGCAGGCCCGCGGCGACGCCGACGACGCCGACCAGCAGCGGGTTCTCGGTCACGAACTGCTCGACGGCGGTGCGACCGCGATCAAGCCGGTCGCTGCCGCGCACCACCGCGTCGTCGATCCGGCGCATGTGGTCGCGATGGACGCCGGAGACCCAGTTGCGGGCCTCGTCGGCCGCACCGCCGAGGCGATCGCGGACGTCGTCGGCCAAGTCGGCGGCACGATCGCGCGTGCGATCGGCGAAGTCCGCGGCCCGATCAGCCGCATCGCCCGCCGCCGCGCGAGCCTGACCGGCGACGCTGCCGACATCGGGTGCGGGACCGGCCTGATGATCGTGCGGCGACGCGTCGGGCCGTCCGATCGGATCGCGGAGGCCCGTGGGATCCGCCCGCAGCGTGTGGTCGGCCGCCTTCGCATGCGGGTCGAGGTGGACCGGGTCCAGGCCGGCGGCGTGCAGGCCCTGGTCGACCTTCGCGGCGGCGGCTCGGGCGAGGTCGTCCGGCAGGTGGTTGTCGGTCGTGGCCGACTTGCTCGTATCGCTCATGGCGTGATCCTTCAGAACTCGTACGCGGCTGGCAATGTCCGCAGGTGGCGGCCCGTCAGGCGCGGGTTTCGTCCATCAGCGAGGGTTTCGGCTGGCGGGTGGGCAGATCCGGATCGTAGACCCGGGCCGCCCCGTCGTTGAGCACCGGGACGCGCTCGGCCGAAGCCTGCGTCCGGCGGCGCGTCGCGTCCTGGGACATCCGATGCAGCAGCCAGCCGACGCCGGCGGCGATCAGTAGGACGGGAACCGGATTGCGGCGGACCGCCTCGAGCGCTCCGTCGTAGGCACCGCTGACGGCGGGTGCGCGGCGGGCGTTGCCGAGCATCTCGTCGACGAGGCTGGACACCGAGAGGCGGCCCTGGATGCGGTCGATGGTCTCGTCGAGGCGCGCGCGGCTCTCCTCGATGTCCCGCTCCATCTCATTCATCGAACTCATCCGGACACTCTCTCGGAAAGGGCGCGGGCGTCCTGGCGGACCTGCCGGCCGGTACGGGTGGGCGTGAGCGTCGAGAACGACAGGGCGCTGCGTCCCCACAGCGCCATCCCGATCGCGATGACCAGGAGCACGCCGCCGACGATGAGGGCCGAGAGCCATTCCGAGCCGACGATCGTCGCCAGCCACTTCACGAAGGCGCCGATCAGCACGAGCAGGGCGACGACGGAGAAGACCGCCGAAGCAATGAGGCAGACGATGCCGATGATCAGCGAGCGGACGTTCCGCGCCATCTCGGCGCGGAACAGGGCGATCTCCTTGCGGGCGAGGTCGTTCGTCTCGCGCAGCGCGTCGCCGATGAGGCTCTGGATGCTGCCGGCGGGCGACGCACCGGAGGAGCCGGGGGGTGGGGTCTGCGATCCGGTCGACATGGCCGGGCCGCTCACGCGTGGAAGCTGTCGCGGGCGTCGCCTTCCGGCGGCAGGCTCGACGACTTGATGAAGCGCGCGGCGATGAAGCCGGCGACGAACGTTCCGACCGCGACCGCGACCGGTGCACGGCGGGCGAAGGCCTCGGCCTCGCCGTAGAAGTCGGCGAAGCTGCGCGACTCGATCGACCCGCCGAGCTGGCTCAGGCCGTCGGCGGCGCTGTCGAAGAACGCCTTGATGTTCGGGCGATCCTCGAAGTCCTTGCTCGAATCGCGCAGGGTCTTGGCGAGATCGTGGACGGACTGCGCCGCGTCGTTCTTGCGGCCCTCGACGAAGGTCTGCGCCTGAACCCGGGCTGCATCCATCAGGCCGCGCCCGCGCTCGGCCGCGACGTCGGCCAACCCCTCGACGTCGCCCTTCAGGCCGCGCCACTCGGCCTGCTCGCTGGCTGCGGCCTTGGCCGGATCGGGGTGGGGGATCTCGGACGCGGCCATGAGGGGACTCCTTCGAACACGGGGTCTTAGCGGGGCGATGTTCGCCTGAGTAACATCGTCCACGTCCGGGGGTTCCGGGGACGACGGCACATCCGCGGCTCAGCCTCCATTCAGGGGCGATCGGCCAAGGTTCGCTCCTGCCTCCGCCGCCCCGCGCGGCGGGGACGGATGCGGGGACAGGCCCCGGATTTCGTCGTGACGGCCGCAAACGATCGCTTGACCCGCGGCAGTCATTCGCGCTTGGCTAACGCTACGGATCGCGCCGACCTCTCGCGCGTTCACGATGGCAAGAAACGTTGACGTTGCGCGTTCCACGCCGGCGCGCTTGAGGATCCGGAGCCCACCTGAGTGGCACGCCTTGTGATCGTATCGAACCGCGTTGCGGTTCCGGAAGAAGGCGGCAAGGCGGTCGCCGCCGGCGGCCTCGCCGTCGCCGTGAAGGAGGCCTTCACCGCCTACGAAGGTCTCTGGTTCGGGTGGAGCGGCAACATCAGCGAGGAGCCCTCCGAGGAACCGACGCTGATCGATCGGGACCGCGTCCAGTACGCCGTGGTCGACCTCTCGCCACAGGATCACAAGGAATACTACGCCGGCTTCGCCAACCGGGCGCTGTGGCCGATCATGCATTACCGGCTCGGTCTCGGGGCGTTCTCGCGCTCGGACTATGCCGGCTATTGCCGCGTCAACCGCATCTTTGCGCGGGCGCTCGCCAAGCTCGTCGAGCCCGACGACATCATCTGGGTCCACGACTACCACCTGCTGCCGATGGCCGCCGAGCTTCGCGGCCTCGGCCTCGCCAACCCGATCGGCTACTTCCACCACATTCCGTGGCCGGCCGCCGACGTGTTCAACACGCTGCCGGCGAGCAACGACCTGCTCCGCGCCATTGCCGACTACGACCTGATCGGGCTGCAGACCGACCCGGACGTGCAGAACCTGTCCCGCAACCTGATCGACACCCTGCGGGCGATCCCGCTCGGCGGCGGCTCGCTGATGGTCGACGGGCGCCGGACCCGGATCCGCAGCTTCCCGATCGGCATCGACGTCGCCGGCTTCAAAGACGCGGCGGAGAAGGCGGGCTCGAACAAGGTGGTTCGCGAGACGATGGCGGGCCTGCGCACCCGCAAGCTGCTGATCGGCGTCGACCGGCTCGACTATTCCAAGGGCGTGCCCGAGCGGATGGAGGCGGTGGAGCGCTTCTTCGCCTCGAACCCCGACCAGCGCGGCAACGTCACCTACATCCAGATCACGCCGAAGTCCCGCAGCGAGGTGCCGGAATACGAGCAGCTCTCGCGCACCGTCAACGAGACGGTCGGCGAGATCAACGGTGCGCTCGGCGACCCCGCGTGGACGCCGATCCAGTACGTCACCAAGGCTTATCCCCGGCCGGTCCTGGCCGGGCTGTATCGCGCCGCCCGCGTCGGCCTCGTGACGCCGATGCGCGACGGCATGAATCTCGTGGCGAAGGAATACGTCGTCGCCCAGAGCGAGGACGATCCCGGCGTGCTCGTGCTCTCGAAGTTCGCCGGTGCGGCACGGCAGTTGCCCGAAGCGCTGATGGTGAACCCCTACGACCGCTTCGAGGTCGCGGAGGCGATCCGGACGGCCCTGTACATGCCGCGCAGCGAGCGCCTGGAGCGCTGGAAGCCGATGGTCGAGCGCATGACCCGCGAGGATGTCGATTGGTGGGCGCGCAACTTCCTCTCGGAGCTCGAGAATTTCCGCACCGTCGAGCGCGAGCCGCCGACGACGGCCGCCGCGGCGGAGTGATCTCGGGGCGGACGTCGTCGTTCTCCACGGCCCATGCGGCCCGGCGGCTTGATCCGGGATCGCGGATGCGTCCACACCGGCTCCGGGCCGGGGGGACCATCCAGTGTCGCAATCACGCATGATCGCCGTCGACGACGGCGTGCCGGCGCCTCTGGGCGCCCATTTCGACGGGCGCGGCGTCAACTTCGCGCTCTTCTCCGAGCACGCGACGGCGGTCGATCTCTGCCTGTTCGAGCCGGGCGAGCGCCACGAGAGCCGCACGATCCGCCTGCCCTGCCGCAGCGACGACATCTGGCACGGCTACCTCCGCGGCGTCCTGCCGGGCCAGCTCTACGGCTACCGGGTGCACGGGCCGTGGGAGCCGGCGCGCGGCCACCGCTTCAATCCGTCGAAGCTCGTCCTCGACCCTTATGCCCGCGAGGTCCGCGGACGGATCCGCTGGCACGACGCCCTGTACGGCCACCGCCGCGGGTTGCAACGCGAGGATCAGATCGACCGGCGCGACAGCGCGGTCTACATGCCGAAATCGGTCGTCACCGCGCCGGAGGTTCCGAACCTCGCGCTGCAGCCGATCCGCCGCCCGCTCTCCGAGACGGTGATCTACGAGGCGCACGTCAAGGCGCTGACGATGACCCATCCGGCCGTCCCGGAGGCCGAGCGCGGCACCTACGCGGCGCTGGCCCATCCGGCGATCGTCGAGCACCTGTGGAAGCTCGGCGTCACCGCGCTCGAGCTGCTGCCGATCCAGGCCTTCGCCGACGATCGCTTCCTGGTCGACAAGGGGCTTGTGAACTTCTGGGGCTACTCGCCGCTCGGCTATTTCGCGCCCGATCCGCGCTATCTCGGCGACGGCGGCCTCGGCGGCCTGAAGGCGGCGATCCGCGAGCTGAACGCCGCCGGCATCGAGACGATCCTCGACGTGGTCTACAACCACACCGCCGAAGCCGGCCATACCGGGCCGACCTTGTCGTTCCGTGGCATCGACAACGCCAGCTACTACAAGCTCGACCCCGACAATCCCCGCCGCGACGTCGATTGCACCGGCTGCGGCAACACCCTGGACGTCGCCCACCCGCGGGTGATGCAGATGGTGATGGATTCGTTGCGCCACTGGGCGACCGCCTACGGCATCGCCGGCTTCCGCTTCGACCTCGCCACCAGCCTTGGCCGGGCGCCCTCCGCATTCTCGGCCGAGGCCGCATTCTTCCAGGCGGTGGCGCAGGATCCGGTGCTGGCGCGGGTGAAGATGATCGCCGAACCCTGGGACCTCGGCGAGAACGGCTATCGCCTCGGCGGATATCCGCGCGGCTGGAGCGAGTGGAACGACCAGTTCCGCGACGCCGCCCGCGGCTTCTGGCGCGGCGATGCCGGCCAGCTGGCCAAGCTGACCCAGGGGCTGACCGGCTCGCGCGAGGTGTTCGCGCCGTCGGGCCGCTCGCCGCTCGCCAGCATCAACTTCGCCGCGACCCATGACGGCTACACGCTCGCCGACGTGGTCGCCTACGAGGAGAAGCACAACGCCGAGAACGGCGAGGACAACCGCGACGGCCACGGCCACAACGTCTCGCGCAACTACGGCGTCGAGGGGCCGACCGACGACCCGGCGATCCTCGCCATCCGCGCCCGCCAGAAGCGCAACCTGCTCGCCACCGTGATGTTGGCGCAGGGCGTGCCGATGCTGCTGATGGGCGATGAGCGCTCGCGCACGCAGCGCGGCAACAACAACGCCTATTGCCAGGACAACCCGACGAGCTGGATGGACTGGTCGACCGATCCCGACCCGGATCTCGGCGCCTTCGTCTCGAACCTCACGCGCTTGCGTCGGGAGAGGCCGGCCCTTCGCCGTCGGCAGTTCTTCGACGGCACGCCGATCGCCCCCGGGAGCACCCTGCGCGACGTGCATTGGCTCTCGCCCTGCGGCGCGGAGATGAATTCCGACGCCTGGGCCGACGAGAGCCGTCGCGCCTTCGGGATGCAGATCGGCAACGACCTCGATCACGGCCGCATCCTGATCCTGATCAATGCCGATCCCGAGCCCTGCGACTTCCGCCTCGCCGCGGTGATCGGCGGGCCGTGGCAGACGGTCCTCGACACCACCGCCGCGACCGGCGCGGTCGCACCGGACGCCGCCGCGCACGCGGCGGAGGCGATCGTGCCGCTGCCCGGCCGCGCGATCCTGGTGCTGGCCGAGGCCGATGCCCGACCCGCGCGAGCGTCGGGCCGCTTCGTCAGCGCCTGAGCGGCCGCCGAAACCGAATCGCAACGCTTTGCAAACCATCCTGCCGCCCGGGCGAGACGCGGGTGGAAGCGGCATGGGCGGGCAGGACCGGGGCGGGCAGGACCGGGAGATCGCCGCCGACGCGGCGGCGGCATCACGATCGACGTCTCGATCGTGATGCCGTGCCTCGACGAGGTGCGTCCCCTGCCGACCGCGATCGCCAGCGCGCGCGCCGCCCTCGAGACCCTCGCCGCCAAAGGCTTGGCCGGGGAGATCGTCATCGCCGACAACGGCAGCACCGACGGCAGCCAGGCTTTGGCCGAAAGCCTCGGCGCGCGGGTGGTGCCGGTCGCAGAGCGCGGCTACGGCGCGGCCCTCGCCGGCGGCTTTCAGGCGGCGCGCGGGCGCTACCTGGTGATGGGCGACGCCGACGGCTCATAGGACTTCCGTATATCGCAAGTCTTTCCGATCGGACCTAAAAGTCGGCATGCACTAGACAACAACCGTCTTGCTGGCATCGAGAGGCGTCTGCTCGAGAGCGAGCGATAGTTTGCGAGCAGCATCGCGATGAGGGAAACCAGCCGGACAACGCGTGCCTGATAGCGCGCAAAATGGCCTGGGATCGCTCCGCAGACAAAGGCGTTCAGGATCACGCCCAGGGTGATGATCAGCCCCGCCGTAAGGAGGCACTGGAGATCCTCGCCGCCGGCGCGTCTCTCCTCGGCCACAGCGCCGGACCGGAAGATCTGCACGAGGGTGTAACACGCAAAACAAACCGAGCCGAGGACCGTAACGATGTGGAGCACGGCGAGCAGCACGCCGTCCATTCTGGGACCGCAGGCATCGGCATCCCGCTCGCAAACGTCCATATGCGGTACGACGCGCTCGATGGCAGTGCGACCCCACCGGCCGATGTTAAGGAACGTGGCCGGGTTGCGCATCGGTTCCAGGACGTAGAAGTCTCCCAGTTGAAGGATACCGTTGCCGATGGCATCGCGCAGCGCAGCCAGTGAAGAATATGCGACGACCGCCAAGACGAACGCAAGTTCCTCATCCTTCAGTCGTGTCCTGGTTTCGTAATCGGGTATGTTGAAGACACCACGTGCTTAGTTTTCGGACCAGAGAATCTCATCCTCGCCGGCCATCGGACGTTCCTTGAACCGGCACAATGTTGGGCTTGCCCCGCCTGGGCAGGCAGCATCGAGATAATCACGTCCAGGCCCATCTGCGATCAGGCGTGCCATCAGGAAGGGCGGGCTGCGTTGGGCTATATCGGCATCGGAGCGATAGACCGCTCCGAACGCCCATTCCGATATGACCGCCATGGCAATGGCGGCAGCCGACCCGGCCGCACGACCTGCAATCGCACGCGTTAGAATGCCAAGAGCTGCGAGTATCGGTATCGAGGCAACCAACAAAATCGATGATATCACGGTATTCGCAGCGTGAAAGGACACGCTGACGGTCAGCAGAAACCATACGAGGATGCGGCTCTGAAACTGACTGCGATCAGCGTAGACCATCTGCATCGAAATACAGACGACAACAAAGACGGAAAATACGTCCGACATCATAAGTGAGTCAATGAATGGAAGGTTTGCAAGAAGACTCAGTAATACGTTTTATAATCAGAAGTGTCTCGGTTTCAACGGCGGGAACGATGTGCGCATCAACATGGCAATGAGCCAAGTGGCAACGAAAGCTTGGATCGCGGCGAGTAACCAGAGCGTTCCGATCTCGACCGTGGCCACGAGTGCGATGCCATAGTAGGGCGAGCGCCCTCCGGCGACGGTTGCAGGAATCCGTTTCCGCATCGCTTACGAACGCGGCATCATCGGAGTCGGATCAGCTTCGCGGTCCTCGCTGGCACGCTGTGTTTCGATGCCGAGGCGCGATGCGAAGTACTCGCCTTGAGAATAATGCCAAGCCGTATCCGGAAACACCGAAGGACGGCCGTTCGCTGCGCCCACGCGAAGATGATCAAAGCTGCGAGCAAGGCATGTATCAACCAGGGCAGGCTTGTCTTCGCAAGGGGTATTGCTGGACGTGCCGGCTATAGGAATTTCTGACGCAACGCTTTCATTCTCATTTCTCGCCCTGCATCCCGGCCGAAACGATGCACATGCGAGTCTGCTATCCAGTCTGGTGCACTCGTGCCGCATCAGGATCGCAGGCGAGGCTTGCGATCCCGTGAAGCGGCGTCGGCCGGCGCGGTCGGCGGCGGGAGCATGTCAGTGATCGTGGCTGCAGCCGGGGCCGTGCACGTGGGGCGCGTGATCGTGCGCGTGGTGATCGTGCGCGTTGTGATCGTGGCCGTGATCGTCCGCGTGCGTGTGGTCGTGGCCATGGTCGTGATCGGCGTGCGCCGCGTGCGCGTGATGATCGTGGGAATGGTCGTGGCCGCAGGTGCTGTGGTCGTGCGCCATGCGCTCGGGCCGGAAGGCGCGGTCGACCGGGCTCGCGGTGCAGCCCTGGCCGCGGACAAGCTCGGCCGTGGCCGGCGAGGCCGGGACGTGGAGCACGTCGGCGCCGATCTCGGCCGGGACGTGATTGCCGCCGAGCTGCCAGGCGAGGCGGATCAGGCGGGCCGGATTCTCGGCGCGGATCTCCAGCAGCGCCTCCGGGGCGGCCTTAACCGCGACCAGGCGGCCGTCGTCGAGGCGCAGGGCGTCGCCGTCCTCCAGCCCGGCGGCCTTGGTCAGGGCGAGATCGATGTGCAGGCCGCCGGCGCTGTGGAGGTGCCCCTGCTGCGCCTGGCGCCCGGCGTAATCGAGGCTGATCGTGTCGACAACCGCGTCGGGGCGGACAGCGGCCTTGCGGACGATCGTGGTGGCTCTCGGCATGGCACCCTCTCTCAGGCGGTGATCGGAACGTAGGAGGCTCGGGCCTCGCGGAACCCGCATCCGCAAGCTCTTACCCCGCACGATGCGCCGTGCCGAGGCCCATTCGCGCGCGGCCGGCCACGGGAACCGCGGCGCGGCGGGTCATCGCGGTCGTCGGCGCGAGGCCGGGCCGAGCCCGGCTTTCCGGCGCCCGTCGGCGATCTCGACGGAACCTTGGCCGTGGCAAGTGCATTTCATGGCCGATAAGGCTAAGCTCGGACCGCACCATCACCACGGCGAAATGCCGGACCGGATGCACAAGGGAGTCACGGACTCATGAAGAAGCTCATCGCCGTCGCCCTCGCAGGCACCCTCGCCCTCTCGGTCGGCGCCTGCAACACGCCGCAGGACCGCGCCCTCGGCGGCGCCGGTCTCGGCGCCCTCGCCGGTGCCGCGATCGGCGGCGCGAGCGGCGCCATCGTCGGCGCCTCCACCGCGCCGCGCTGCCCCTACGGCACCTACCGCGACGCCTACGGCGACGTGTACTGCCGCTGAGGCCTCGCCGCCGACCGAACGTCGAAGGGCCGGAGCCGAGCGCTCCGGCCCTTTCTTCGTTCCAGGCCTGGGCCGGAGCCGAGCGCTCCGGCCCTTCCGCGTTTCCGGTCGAGCCTGTATCCCCGGCGGCTTGTCGTCGCCGGATCCCGTCAGGGTCCCCGGCGGCACCGCATAGAGGCCTGCCGGTGACCGTTCCGCATCTCCGCAACATCCCCGCCGGGTCCCGATGAGCTCGGGGATCTGGGGCAAGATCGGCGGCGCCGGGATCGGCCTCGCCATCGGCGGCCCGCTCGGCGGGCTCGTCGGCGGCCTCGCGGGCCATTACCTCGTCGACCGCGAGGGTGCGCTGTTCGGGCCGATGCCGCGCGACGTGGTCTTCACCACCGGCCTCGTCGCGCTCGCCGCCAAGATGGCGAAGTCCGACGGGGTGGTGACCCCGTCCGAGGTCGAGGCCTTCGGCAAGGTCGTGCAGGTCGGCGAGGCGGAGCGCGCCCGCGTCACCCGGCTGTTCGACCTCGCGAAGCGGACGACCAACGGCTACGAGGCCTATGCGCGGCAGCTCGCCAACGCCTTCCACGACGAGCCGTCGCTGCTCGAGGACGTCCTCGACGGCCTGTTCCACATCGCCACCGCCGACGGCGCGATCCATCAGGCGGAGGAGGCCTATCTCCGCGCGGTGGCCGAGATCTTCGGGTTCGACGACGCCGCGTTCCGCCGCATCGCCGCCCGGCACGTGCGGCTGGCCGACGACCCCTACCTCGTCCTCGGGCTCGAGCACGGCGCCGACCCGGCTGCGGTGAAGGCGCGCCACCGCCAGCTCGTCGCCGAGAACCACCCCGACCGCGCCATCGCCCGCGGCCTGCCGCCCGAGGCGGTGGCGATCGCCACCAAGCGCCTCGCCGCGATCAACGCGGCCCACGACCGGATCCTCGCGGACGGCGCCGCCGCGGTGGAGGGCGGTTCGCCATGACACCGGACAGCCCGCTCGCCACCCGCATCCAGCCCTCGCCGAACCACGGCGAGCGCCTCGGCCCGCGGCCGGATATGCTGATCCTGCACTACACCGGCATGACGAGCGCGGCCGCCGCTATGCAGCGGCTCGCCGACCCGATCGCCGAGGTCTCGGCCCATTACGTCGTGCTGGAGGACGGCGCGATCTGGCAGATGGTGCCGGAGAGCCGCCGGGCCTGGCATGCGGGGCGGGCGTCCTGGCGCGGCGAGCGCGACGTGAACTCCCGCTCGCTCGGCATCGAGATCGTCCATCCCGGCCATGCCGGCGGCCTGCCGCCCTACCCGGAGGCGCAGATCGCCGCCGTGACAGCGCTCGCGCGCGACATCGTCTCGCGCTGGGCGATCCCGGCCGACCGGGTGCTGGCGCATTCCGACATCGCGCCCGGTCGCAAGGAGGATCCGGGCGAGACTTTCCCTTGGGGCCGGCTCGCGGCGGACGGCGTCGGCCATCACGTGCCGGAAGTGCCGATGCGCGACGGGCGCTTCTTCGCCGAGGGCGATGCCGGGCAGCCGATCGAGGCGCTGCAGGCGATGCTCGCGCTTTACGGCTACGAGCAGCCGGTGACGGGCACATTCGATCGCCACATGCGGGACGTCGTCACCGCGTTCCAGCGCCATTTCCGTCAGGCGCGGGTCGACGGCATCGCCGACGCCTCCACCATCACCACCCTGCGCGACCTGATCGCGTCGCGGCCAAGCTGAGGCGGCCGTCAGGGCGCGATCGCCGGATCGCCTCCCTCCCATGTCGGCCGGACTCGCGTTGCTGGCCGCCCTCGCCGCCCCGGCCTCGGCCCAGAATGCGGGCGGGAGGGCGTCGATGAATTCGGCTGCGCCCGCCGCGACCCGTCCGGACGTGCCGGATCTCGGCCGCCCGCGCCAGGTCGCACGGGTCGTGGCGGAGGGGCGCGTGCCATTCTTCGAGTCGGCGGATGCCGACCCCACCTGCTCGAGCCTCGCGCCCGCCTGCCGCGACAGGGCTTGCGGCGGCATGAACATCAGCTTTAGCGGCGTCTACCGCCGGGGCGGCTGACCCTCGGGCTCAGGCCCGACCGTGCAGCTCGGCTTCGCGCGCATCCGCATGCGCCTCGCCCCGGGTGCGCCACAGGCTGTAGAGGATGCCGATCGTCAGCAGCACCACGGTCACCGCCAGCGACACCCACGGCGGCACGTGGACGAGGCCGAAGGTGTCGGCGACGACGATCTTCGTGCCGATGAAGATCAGGATGAAGGCGAGCGCCGTCTTGAGGTAGGCGAAGCGATCGACCATTGCTGCCAGCGCGAAGTAGAGCGCGCGAAGCCCGAGGATCGCGAAGATGTTGGAGGTGTAGACCACGAAGGTGTCGGTCGTGATCGCGAAGATCGCCGGCACGCTGTCGACCGCGAAGATCACGTCGGCGCCGTTCACAAGCACCAGGGCGAGCGCCAACGGAGTGAGCCACAGGGCGGTCTTGCCGGTCCTGGCATCGGTCTTCCGCACCAGGAAATGCTGGCCGTGAAGCTCGGGCGTGATCCGCAGCTTCGCCCTGAGCCACCGCACGGCGGCGTGATCCTGGAAGTCGCCGGCGTCCTCCTCCTTGGAGAACAGCATCTTCAGGCCGGCATAGATCAGGAAGGCGGCAAACAACGACAGCACCCAGGCGGCCTGATGCACCAGGGCGGCGCCGAGCCCGATCATCAGTCCGCGCAGCAGCACCGCGGCGAGGATGCCCCAGACCAGCACCCTGTGCTGGGCGGCGAGCGGGATGCCGAGCGCCGACAGGATGACCGCGATGACGAAGACGTTGTCCATCGACAGCGACTTCTCGACCACGAGCCCGGTGACGTATTCCTGGGCGGGCTGCGCGCCGAGGTACCACCAGATCCAGCCGCCGAAGGCGAGGCCGAGGCTGAAGTAGAAGGCGGTGAGGAGAAGGCTCTCCTTGACGCCGATCTCGTGCTCCTTGTCGCGATGGAGCAGGCCGAGATCGAAGGCGAGCAGGGCGGCGACAAGGGCGTGGAACCCGAGCCACATCCAGATCGGCTTGCCGAGCCACTCGACGTACAGGAAATCGACCATGAGCGGGACCGTGATGCTTCTTTTGCAAGGAAAGCATCGGCTCCGACATCACGGAAGCATCTTGAGAGAGCATCCCGCCAGAGGGGCCCGCAGCCGATGAGCGGCAGTTAAAGACCCGAACGCGGCGAATCAAGGGCGGGCTCGAGCGATGCCGGGCCATGCAGGCATGCCTTGACAGCGGGGACGATCGGACGCCTTCCGCTGCGATGGACATGCGAGACGACGACGTGGCGCAGGACGACGCCTCCCGGAACGAGGTCGCGGTCGTCGGCGGCGGCCCAGCCGGGCTGGCTGCGGCCGAGGTGCTGGCCGCGGCCGGGCACCGGGTCGCGATCTACGATCGGATGCCGTCGGTCGGCCGGAAATTCCTGCTCGCCGGCCGCGGCGGCCTGAACCTGACCCACAGCGAGCCCGTCCCGGACTTCCTGCGGCGCTACCACCCGTCCGGCAGCCTGGCCGGGGCGATCGCGGCGTTCCCGCCGGATGCGTTGCGGGCCTGGTGCGATGGCTTGGGGGAGCCGACCTTCGTCGGATCGAGCGGGCGGGTGTTCCCGAAGGCGTTCAAGGCCTCGCCCCTTCTGCGGGCCTGGCTGCGCCGCCTCGAGGGCGCAGGCGTCGGTATCCGCACCCGGCACCGGCTCGTGGCCGTCGAGGACGGCACCCTGGTGTTCGAGACGCCGGAGGGGAAGAGCTGGACGAGGCCGAAGGCGGTGCTGCTGGCGCTCGGCGGCGCGAGCTGGCCCCGCCTCGGCTCTGACGGAGCCTGGGTGACGATGCTGGCGAATCTCGGCGTCGCCGTCGCGCCCCTGCGCCCGGCCAATGCGGGCTTCGCGGTGGCGTGGTCGGACCATTTCCGCGAGCGCTTCGCCGGGCAGCCCCTGAAGCGGATCGGGTTGACCGCCGACGGCGTGATCGTGCGGGGGGAGGCGCTGATCACCGCCGACGGCATCGAGGGCGGTGCGATCTACGCGGTGTCGCGGGCCCTGCGCGCGATGATCGAGCGCCAGGACAGGAGCGGGAAGGACGCGGGAGGCAAGGGCGCCGCCCGCCTCGTGCTCGACCTGCGTCCCGACCTCAGCAGGAGCGCCCTCGCCGAAAGGCTGTCCGACCCGCGGCCCGGCGAATCGATGGCGACCCGCCTGCGCAAGGGGGCCGGTCTGTCGCCGGTGGCGGCAGGGGTGCTGCGCGAGGCTGCGGGCGTCGCGCTGCCGGCCGACCCGGATGCGCTCGCCGGGCTGATCAAGGCCGCACCGTTGCGCCTGCACGCGATGGCTCCGATCGAGCGTGCGATCTCAACCGCCGGCGGTGTCGGCTTCGACGGGCTCGACGCGGGCTTCATGGTTCGGAAGCGGCCGGGCCTGTTCGTGGCCGGCGAGATGCTCGACTGGGAGGCGCCCACCGGCGGCTACCTGCTCCAGGGCGCGATCAGCAGCGGTCGGGCGGCGGCGGCCGGAATGGCGGCGTGGCTTGCCGGACGAGAGGACGTGAGCGCCGCATGATCCCCTGGGAGAACCTCGACACCGCTTCGATCCCCGGCGACGGCGGCACCCTGCGGCTGCGGCGGCGGGGCACCGAGTACGCGATCATGCTCGGCCAGAACGAGCTGATGAACAGCCGGCTCAGCGGCTCGGAGGAGGCGCTGGCGACCCTGGCCTGCGGCAGGATCGCATCGCGCAGGGCGCCGCACGTGCTGATCGGCGGGCTCGGCATGGGCTTCACCCTGCGCGCCGCGCTCGGTGCGCTGCCTCCTGGAGCGGCGGTGACGGTGGCCGAGCTCGTGCCCGCTGTGGCCGCCTGGGCGCGCGGACCCCTCGCCGGCGTGTTCGACGGCATCCTCGTCGATCCCCGCGTAACCTTGCGCGAGGTGGACGTGGCGCGCGCGATCGGCGAGCGTCCGGCCGCCTGGGACGCGATCCTGCTCGACGTCGACAACGGGCCGGACGGCCTGACGCGGGCCTCCAACGACCGGCTCTACGATCCGGCCGGCCTCGGCGCCGCTTATGCCGCCCTGCGTCCGGGCGGGGTCCTAGCGGTCTGGTCCGCGGGGCCGGACCGCAGCTTCGGCCGCCGCCTGCACGATGCGGGCTTGAGCGTCGAGGAGGTCCCCACCCGCGCCAACGGCCGAAAGGGTGGCGCCCGCCACGTGATCTGGCTCGCGGTACGTTCCGGCCGCGGCTGAGGCCTGGAATTACCTCATCCCCTGCGCGACCGACCGGCCGGTTCGAAGCGCGGGTCCCATCTCCCATAAGGAGATGGACAGGTTGAGGGGCGTGAGCTTTGCGGAGAAGTCACGCCCCTCACCCCGACCCTTCCCCTCTGGAAGAGGGAGCGTGCCGTGCCTCGCGCGATCGATCCGGTGACGCGACCGTCACATCCGCGCGCAGAACCCGACCATGCCGGCGGCTTCCGACGGGCAGGAGGCGGTTGCCGTCCCGTCGGTGCCTTGCGAGAAGACCGGGGCGCCGGCCTTGAGGCAGTAGGCCGAGACGAAGACCTCGCCGCCCGCGCAGGCGATCTCGCAGCCGGTGGCCGGGCAGGTCTCGCTCCGTACCGCCCGAAACGGCGTCGCGGGGGCTGCGGCAGGGAGCGCGGCGGCGGCAGGTCCCGCCGGGCCGGCTTCCCCCTTCTGTCCCGCATCTCCCTGGGGGCCCGCCGCGCCTCTGGGGCCCGCCTCTCCTTTCGGACCCGTCTCGCCCTTAGGACCCGTCTCGCCTCTGGGACCCGTCTCGCCCTTCGGGCCGGCCTCGCCCGCCGGTCCGGCCGGGCCGGGAAGCCCCGCCACGCCCTGCGGGCCGGGCTCGCCGCGCACACCGGTCTCGCCCTTGGCGCCGGCCTGTCCCTCGGGGGCGCAGTTGGCGATCACCGCCTCGCGCTCGTCCTCGTTGCTCGTCAGCGACACGACGCAGCTGCCCGGCCGGTAGGGCAGACGGAACAGGAAGCGGCCGCGGGAATCGGCCATCACCGACACGTCCTCGTCCATCACCACGACGGCGCCGCCCTTGCGCACCGAACCTGAGATCCGCAGGTCGCCGGCCTCAATGCGGGCGTCGTAGACCATGATCGGCTGGGAGGGCGCTTGAGGCCGACGCGCACGCTGGCGGGCCGGTGCGGACGCGGCGGGCGCATCGAGTCCCGGCGCTGCCGGCTGCTGGGCCTGCGCGCCGCCGGCGAGGACCAGGCATCCGGCGATCAGCGTGGCGAAGCGCGCGCGATGAAGGATCATGTCGGACATTCCCCGCCGCCGGATCGCGCGGCGGCGGGACATTGCCGCCCGGCTGCCACCGGGGTCAACCCTGGCCATGGCCGCCTCCAAATGGAGCCGATCCACACCCTTCCACACCCGTCCACAGGCCAAGCTGCTGCCCCGGCGGGACTATTTTCGGGCGGTGCGAAACCGTTTGAAAGTGTTCTTGTTTTGTTCTTATCTGACGTCATGTCGGAGCTGGGACGGGATGGAGCGGTCGCGTGACGAGCCGGATGAGCAGGGACCGTCCACGGCGGAACGGCTCGCGGAATTGCGGGCCCGCCTCGACGCGGAGCGGCGCCCCGGCGCGGGCGGCGTGCTGCCGTTGGGCGTCGCCGACCTCGACGCCCGGCTTCCCGGCGGAGGCCTCGGCCTCGGCCTCCTGCACGAGGTCGCCCCCGAGGGCGCGGGCGACGAAGCCTCGGCCCTCGGCTTCGTGCTGGCCCTGGTCGCCCGCCATCTCGCGCGGGCGGCGGGCGACGCCCTCCTCGTCGTCGCCCCCGGCCATCCAATCCCCTACGGCCACGGCCTCACCGGGCTCGGGCTCGATCCGGGGCGCCTGCTGCTGCTGGAGGCCGAGGCCGACGCTTCCGTGTTCGGAGCCCTCGAGGAGACGCTGCGCGCCGGGCACCTCGCGGCGGTGGCCGGGCTCGTCGCGGATGGGCTTCCGCTGAAGCCAGGCCGGCGCCTGCAGCTGGCCGCCGGATCCTTCGGCACCGCGCCGCCCCTTCTCCTCATCCTGCGGCCCGGCCGGGCCGACTTGCCGAACGGCGCGGCGACGCGCTGGCGGATCGCAGCCGGCGGCGCGGCGCGCGACCGGTTCGGCTGCACCCTGCGTCCCCGTTGGCGCGCACGGCTCGACCGCTGCCGCAACGGCCGGCCGGGCGACTGGCTCCTGGAGTGGGATCATGCCGCGCATCGTTTCGATCTGCCTGACGGACTGGCCCGTCGCGCGCCTGATGCGCGCGGGAGCCGCGCCGGATGACGGCGTCCCCCTGGTGATCGCCGCCGCCGGGGCCGGCGGCCTACGGCTCACCGCCGTGAACCCCGCCGCAGCCGCCCTCGGCCTGCGACGCGGCGAGCCGCTGGGCCGCGTGCGGGCGCGGATCTCGACCCCGCTCCACGTCCACCCAGCCGATCCGGCCGCCGACGCAGCGGCGTTCGCCAGGCTCTGCCTCTGGGCGCAGCGCTACACGCCGTGCGTCGTCCCCTTCGGCCCGGCCGAGGCCTGCGACGGCCTGTACCTCGACGTCACGGGGGCGGCCCACCTCCTGGGCGGCGAAGCCGATCTGGTCGCGGACCTCGCCGCGCGCCTCGCGCGATCTGGGATCCCGGCACGGATCGCGCTCGCCGACACGCCCGGCGCGGCCTTCGCCCTCGCGCGATACGGGCGCGGCGAGACCATGTGCGTCCCATCGGAGAGGACCGAGCAGGCCCTGAGGCCCCTCCCCGTCGAGGCCCTGCGCTGCGAACCAGCCGTCGCCGTCGCCCTGAAGCGGCTCGGCCTGCGCAGGATCGGCGCCGTCCTCGACGCGCCGCGCCCGCCGCTGGCCCGCCGCTTCGGCACGGCACTCCTCGTTCGCCTCGACCAGGCGGCCGGGCGGCGGCCAGAGCCGCTCGTCCCGGTCACGGAACCCGTGCGCTACGGCGCCGCCCGCGGCTTCCTCGATCCGATCGGCAGCCAGGAGATCATCGTCGCCACGGTGCGGCGGCTGATGGCCGAGATCGCGCCGCGCCTCGAGGCGGACGGGCTCGGCGCCCGCGGCTTTCGCCTGTCGCTGCACCGGGTCGACGACGTGGTGCGCGCCCTCGACCTCGGCCTGTCCGAGCCGAGCCGCAGCCCCGACCATGTCGCGCGCCTGCTGCAGCTTCGGCTCGAACGGCTCGGCTCTGGCCTGGATGCCGGCTTCGGCTTCGAGACGGTCCGCTTGGACGTGTCCGCCACCGGCCCGATGCCCGGCCGCCAGGCTACCCTCGCCACCGGCCCCGCCCCTCAGGACGACCGGACCGCCGGCCTCGCCGACGCCCTGCGCCAGCGCTTCGGCCGACCCGTGATCCGCCTGAGCCCCCGTGCGAGCCACGTGCCCGAGCGCGCCGACCGCATCGCCCCCTGGCACACCGAACCTTGGCGCACCGAACCTTGGCGCATCGAGCGCGTCGTCCTGCACTGGCCCGATCCCGATGCCGGCATCGGTCCCCGGCCGCTGGTGCTGTTCGACCGCGGCGAGGCGGCCGAGGACGTGATCGCCCTGGTGCCGGAGGGGCCGCCGCGCCGCTTCCGCTGGCGCTCCCGCCTCCATCGGATCGCGCATTCGGAAGGGCCGGAACGGATCGAGCCCGAATGGTGGCGCGAGTCCGGCGTCCCGCGTGACTACTACGTCGTCGAGTGTGAATCCGGCCGCCGGCTCTGGCTCTACCGCGACGGCCCGAACCTGGCCGACCGGCCGGCCGCCTGGTTCGTGCACGGGCTGTTCGCGTGACGGCGGCGGCTTACGCGGAACTGGCCGTCTCGACCAACTTCTCGTTCCTGCGCGGCGCCTCGCATCCGCAGGAATACGTCGAGCAGGCGATCGCCTACGGGCTCCGCGCCATCGGCATCGCCGACCGCAACACCCTCGCCGGGGTGGTCCGCGCCTATGCGGCGGCGCGGGTGAAGCCGGAGCGACCGGGCGCGAAGGACATCTGGAACATCCCGTTCCTGCCGGGGGTGCGGCTCGTCACCGAGGACGGGTTCGAGGCGGTGACCTACCCGATGGATCGGGCGGGCTACGGCCGCCTGTGCCGGCTGCTGTCCTCGGGCAACCGGCGGGCGCGTAAGGGCGAATGCCGCTTCTCCTTCGCGGAGATGCTGGAGGCGGCCGAGGGACAGGTCTTCATCGCGATGCCCCCCGGGCGGCGGCTGGTGCCGCCCGCGGCCTTCTCCGCCCGGGTCGAGGCGCTGGCAGCCGCCGCCCCCGGAAGGGTCTGGCTCGGTGCCAGCCACCGCCACCGCGGCGACGAGCGCCGGCGTCTCGGGCTCCTCGCCGAGCTCGGGCATCGCCTCGGCGCGCCGATGGTCGCGGTGTCCGACGCGCTCTACCACCATCCCGACCGGCGTCCGCTGCAGGACGTGATCGCCTGCATCCGCGAGGGCTGCACCCTCGCGGAGGCCGGCTACCGCCTGGAAGCCAACGCCGAGCGCCATCTCAAGCCGCCTTCGGAGATGGCGCGGCTGTTCGCCGACCATCCGGAGGCGCTCGCCCGCACGGTCGAGATCGCGGAGGCCTGCGGCTTCTCCCTCGGGATGCTGAGCTACGAGTACCCCGAGGAGCCGGTGCCGCCGAACCGGACGCCTCAGGACTACCTGGAGGAACGGGTCTGGGACTGCGCGCGCTGGCGCTTCCCCGACGGCGTCCCCGAGGACATCGAGAGGACCCTTCATGGGGAGCTCGCCCTCATCGCGAAGATGCACTACGCGCAGTACTTCCTCACCATCCGCGACATCGTGGAGTTCGCGCGCGGCCGGGGCATCCTGTGCCAGGGCCGCGGCTCGGCCGCCAACTCCGCCGTGTGCTTCTGCCTCGGCATCACCGCGGTCGACCCGACCCAGATCCGCCTGCTGTTCGCCCGCTTCATCTCCGAGAACCGCGACGAGCCGCCCGACATCGACGTCGACTTCGAGCACGAGCGCCGCGAGGAGGTGATCCAGTACCTCTACGGCAAGTACGGCCGCGAGCGCGCGGCGATCTGCTCGACGGTGATCCACTACCGCCCGCGCTCGGCCATCCGCGAGGTCGGCAAGGTGCTGGGGCTGACCGAGGACATCACCGCCTCGCTCGCCGAGACCGTGTGGGGGTCGTGGGGCAAGGACCTGCCGGACAAGCACGTGGCCCAGGCCGGCCTCGATCCCGGAAACCCGGCGATCCGGCAGGCGGTGGACCTCGCGGTCTCGCTGATCGGCTTCCCACGGCACTTGTCGCAGCACGTCGGCGGGTTCGTTCTGACCCGCGGGCGGCTCGACGAGACCGTGCCGGTCGGCAACGCCGCGATGCCCGACCGCACCTTCATCGAATGGGACAAGGACGACATCGACGTGGTCGGCCTGATGAAGGTCGACGTGCTGGCGCTCGGCATGCTCACCTGCATCCGCCGCGGGCTCGATTTCCTGGCCCGCGACTACGGCCTCGACTACCCGACCCTCGCCGACCTGCCGCCGGAGGAGCCGGAGGTCTACGCGATGCTGTCGAAGGCCGATTCCGTCGGCGTGTTCCAGGTCGAAAGCCGGGCGCAGATGTCGATGCTGCCGCGGCTGAAGCCGAACGCATTCTACGACCTCGTGGTGCAGGTCGCGATCGTCCGCCCCGGCCCGATCCAGGGGGACATGGTGCACCCCTACCTGCGGCGGCGGTCGGGTGCCGAACCGGTGGAATACCCGGCCCCCCACCCCGATCACGGGCCGGCTAACGAGTTGGAGAAGGTCCTCGAAAAGACCTTCGGCGTGCCGCTGTTCCAGGAGCACGCCATGCAGATCGCGATCACCGCGGCCGGCTTCACCCCGGCCGAGGCCGACGGCCTGCGCCGGGCGATGGCGACCTTCCGGCACGTCGGCACGATCGGCGGCTTCGAGCAGAAGTTCATCGGCGGGATGACCGGACGGGGCTACCCGAGGGACTTCGCCGAGCGCTGCTTCGCGCAGATCCGCGGGTTCTCCACCTACGGCTTCCCGGAGAGCCATGCGGCGAGCTTCGCGCTGCTGGTCTACGCCTCGGCCTGGCTGAAATGCCGGCACCCGGACGTGTTCCTGGCCGCGATCCTCAATTCGCAGCCGATGGGCTTCTACCAGCCGGCGCAGCTGGTGCGCGACGCCCGCGCCCACGGCGTCGAGGTGCGCGGGCCCGACGTCAATGCCAGCGACTGGGACTGCACCCTGGAGCCGGCCGCGGAGGTTCCCCCGCCCGGGGTGCCGAAGCGGCTCGCGGTGCGGATCGGCCTGCGGCAGATCACCGGGCTGCCGCAGGCTGCGATGCGCCGGCTCGTGGCGTTGCGGGCCAACGGCTACGCCAGCATCGAGGGCCTGCAGGCGGCCTTGGCGCTGTCCCGCAACGCCCTGGAGCGGCTGGCCGAGGCCGACGCGTTCCGGTCCCTCGACCTCGACCGGCGGGCGGCCCTGTGGATGGTGCGGACGCTGGAGGGCGGTCGCATCGCCAAGCCCGTGCCGGACGAAGCCCTCGGCCGGCGCGCGCACCTGCTGGAGGCGCCGTTGCCGCTCTTCGCCTTCCATGCCGACGACGGGCTCTTCCGCGACGAGCCGACCGTGGCGCTGCCGCCGATGCCGGCTTCCGAGCAGGTGGCCGAGGATTATTCCGCCACCGGGCTCTCGCTGAAGGGCCACCCGGTCGCGTTCTTCCGCGCCCGGCTCGCCCGGATCGGCGCCGTCCCGGCCCGCGAGCATCACGATCCCGGCTTTCCCCAGAACGGTCGCGTCACCGTGGCCGGGCTGGTGCTGACGCGGCAGCGGCCCGGCACCGCCAAGGGCGTGGTGTTCCTGACCCTCGAGGACGAGACCGGCATCGCCAACGTCATCGTCTGGAAGAAGGTGTTCGAGGCCAACCGCCGCGCCGCGATGAACGCCCGCTTCCTCGCGGTGCAGGGCCGGGTGCAGCGGGCCGAGGGCGTGGTCCACCTCGTCGCCGAGCGGTTCCGCGACCTGACGGAGGAGTTGCTCGAGCTTCGCGCCGGCGGCGTGCGCCTGCCACCCGAGACCAACGATTTCGGGGCTCCCACCGACCGGCGGACCTATCGCAGCCGGGATTTCCATTGAGGGCGCCGCGCGCCGAGCCTCGACAGCCGACCGGCTGCGCGTATGGTGCGGCCATGCTTCGCTTCGCCCTCGCCTGCCTCCTGCTGATCCCCGCCGCTGCCCGCGCCGACGAATGCGACGGCCTCGCCCAGAGGGTCGCCGCCGCCACAGGCGGCAAGGTCGGGCGCCGCGCCGGCCCCAGCATCGACATCCGGGTGCCCGGCGCGATCAAGCTCGACCTGACCTGCCGGGCCGAGCCGATCGTCCAGGCGAGCTCCGGCGAGACGACGCCGTCGGCCGCCTTCTTCCGCGACCTGTCGATCGCCTCCGAGCTGCTCGTCGGCGAGTCGGCCGGCGCGGTCCAGGGCATCATCGCCACGGCGCATGCCACCGCGCTCTCGGAGCGGCGCAAGTCGTTCGTCCAGCAGAACGGCTGGTCGGCGAGCTGCTACACCGACAGCACCGGCTCGATCCGCACCCTCTGCTCGGTCGGCCGCATCCCGCCGGGCTGACATGCTCTTGACCGGTCGCGCGGTTGGGCCGATCTCTCTCGCAGACGTTCTCGGCACGGAGCCCATCATGCCCGCCTTGCTGACGGATGCTTCCCGCCTCGACGCGCATCGAAGCTTCTGGGACTTCGTCGCGCCCCATCGACGAGGAGAAATGGGAACTCATCGAAGGGCGTTTCGTCATGCAGGCGCAGCCGAGCATCGATCATCAGATCATCGCCGGAAACCTCGACCGGCGGCTGAGTGAGGGCCTCGAACGGATCGGCTCCGACCGTGTGGTCCTGTAGATCCCGGCGATCGACCTTCGGCCGGTGATCGAGGGGAACGCCTACGTTCCCGACGCCGCCGTGATCGATCGATCCGACTTCGAGCCCGGCCGAAGCGTTTCCGGGACCTGCTACCTCGCGCCGAGATCATCTCCACCAGCGACCGCCGGAAGCCCTCGGGCTCGAACCGCGGGAAGATCGCGATCAAGCTGGCAGGCTACCAGGCCCTGCCGATGTGCGAGGTCGTCCTGCTGATCGAACAGCCGGTCGTCGCGGTGACGCTCGCCATCCGCGACCCGGGCGGCTGGATCACGCGACGCCTGACCGATCCCGGCGAGCGCCTGATCCTGTCCGCCGCCGGCCTGGATTGCCGGGTCGTCGACCTCTACGCGCGCACCTCCCTGGCACGCGCGCGGAGGACGGCCTGAGCGTTCGCCTCAGTACTCGACCACGTCCTCGAGGGCGTAGTGCTTCACCGTCTTGCGATTGGCGATGAGCTCCTCGATCGTCGGCTCGCCCCGCATGGCCCGGCCGATGGCGAGCTTCGTCGCCTCGTAGTTGGTGCGGTAGAGGTCCTTGCGGTCCACGTTCGGATCGGCGCCGCAGCGCTCGTCGAGCCAGATCATGATGATCATGCACAGCTCGTCCAAGCCGTCCTTGGGCAGGATGCCCTCGATCACGCAATCGACGATCGCGTCGCCGGTCGCGGCCTGAACCACGCCGCCGAGAAGCTCGGCGTATTCCGCGGTGTGGATCGTGACCTTCGTGGTCATCATCGTCGCCGGGCGCACGAGCTGGTTGAGGTCGCGCACCACGAACATCCGGGTGTGGCCCTGCACCTGGCCCATCATGCCGGCGAAGGCCTGGCCGACCGGGCCCCGCGTCGAGCCGATCAGCACCTCGGGCATCGCGTCGGTGTATTGCCCCTCGGCGGCGAGCACCGTCGCCTCGCCCGTGCGGAACCAGATCTCGGACATGTCTCTCGGCCTTGGAAGCGGCGCCCCGGCGAGGCGCGGTCGGCCGCGCAGACATCATCCCCGGAGAGCTTCGTCAACCGCCGGACCGGGCGGCCGCCTCGATAAAGCCCGGCGCCGGCTCTGGCCTCCGCGGGCGCGATCGGTCATGCAGGACGGCGACCGAACGGGAATGCACGACGATGAGCGATCCGGAGCAGGAACCGGGCCCCGCGGGCGAACGCGGCTGGAGCCTGTCCGCGGCGGCGGCGGGCGACGGCGTGCGCCTCGAGCTCGGGCTGCCCGACCTCGACGGAAAGCCGGTCACCGCCATCCTTAGCCTGAGCCGGGCGGAGGCGCGCGCCTTCGCCCGCACGTTGCTCGCCGCCTCGGGCGACGCCGCCGAGCGCAGCTTCCCGCAGCCCGCCAAGCGATAGCGGCTCAGCGCAGCCCGATGCCGGGATTGGTGCGCCCGGGCAGGCGCGGAACCTTCGCGGTGCGCGGCTCGATCGGGGCGCCGCAGGCGTAGACGAACTCGGTCTGCAGGTCGGTGAACACCGTCTCGCCGGTGATCCTGCAATCCTCGCGCACCGTCTCGTCGAGGTAGGTCCGCGCCGCCAGGCGGAAGCGCGCCGCCCGCGTCTCGCCGGGGTCGCGGTCGGCATAGCGGTCGCCGATGCCGCAGCCGGTGAACTCGCGCACCGCGTTCGAGACGATCAGCATCCGCCGTTGCTGGCGCTGGTCGTAGACCTCGTACGGGTCGTTGCAGGAAATCGTCACGACCTGGGGCGTCAGGCTGACATAGGTCTTGGAGATGTGGGAAAACCCGGTGCATCCGGTGACCGCGAGGCCCGTCGCGACGGCGATGACAAACGCCAGCCGCTTCATACCCGTCTCCACGCAACCGACCCGCGGACGACCCGCACGGGCATTGAAGCCGCGAGGGCCGCCCGGTCAAGCTCCGCCGGGACACAGGCGCCGGCTTATGCGCCGCCGCCTTCCCAATCCACGACCCGCAGGCCGGGGACGCGCGAGTATTCGCGGACGTTGCGGGTGACGAGCGTCACGTCGCGCGCGAGCGCCTGCCCGGCGATCAGGACGTCGTAGGGGCCGATCGGCGTTCCGGCCGCGGCGAGGCCCGCACGGATCTCGCCGGCCTGGCGGGCGTCGGCGACGGTGAAATCGATCACGGGGAAGCGCAGGGCATCGATCCCGGCGAGCGTTTCGTCTTGGCGATCACCATGATAGGCGCCGAAGAACAAGTCGTGCGAAACAATCGCCGAAACGCCGAAATCGCGCCGCCGATGTGCTCGCAACCGCTCCCAAACCCGTTGTCGTTGCTTCAGCAAAGCCACTACGACATTGGTATCAAGCAGATAGAGCATCAGAGTTCGTCGAGCGCCGGGCGGTCTTGCTGCGGCACATCTTCATCCGTGGCTTTCAGGATGGCATCGAGGACGTCAGGGTCGAGCTTGACGGCGATGGCTTCGAGCCAAGCCCACTCATCCACGATCGGTTCGAGGATGACCGCCTCGCCGTCGCGTCGGATCCGCACCGTGTTGCCCTCGAACTGGAAACCGGGCGGCAATTGTACCGCCTCCTCCCCGTCCGATCGGATGATCTTCGCGATGTTCGACATGCCGACCTCCCGATGTCCGTCACGAGGATAGATCGGGAGGCCGGAGCCGCAAAGTCGAGGCTGCCTACTCCGCCGCCACCGCCAGGTAGCGCGCCGGATCGTAGTTGAGGATCGGTCCGAGCCAGCGCTCCACGGCGTGCAGGTCCATGCCCTTGCGCATCGCGTAGTCCTCGACCTGGTCGCGCTCCACCTTGGCGACGCCGAAGTAGTGCGCCTTCGGGTGGGCGAGGTAGAGGCCGGAGACCGACGAGCCCGGCCACATCGCGTAGGATTCGGTGAGCTTCACGCCGATGCGGCGCTCGCCCTGGAGCAGGTCGAACAGCGTGACCTTCTCGGTGTGATCGGGCTGCGACGGGTAGCCCGGGGCCGGGCGGATGCCGTCGTATTCCTCGCGCACCAGTTCTTCCGGCGTGTAGGTCTCGTCCGCCGCGTAGCCCCAGAACTCGCGCCGCACGCGCTCGTGCATGCGCTCGGCAAACGCCTCGGCGATGCGGTCGGCGAGCGCCTTGACCAGGATCGAGCGGTAGTCGTCGTTGGCGCGCTCGAACTTCTCCGCGATCCGCACCTCTTCCAGGCCCGCCGTGACGACGAAGCCGCCGACGTAGTCGGCGATCCCGGTCTCGGCAGGCGCCACGAAGTCCGACAGGCAGGTGTTCGGCCGCCCGTCGCGCTTCGACAGCTGCTGGCGCAGGCCGTGGAAGGTCGCCAACGTCTCCGAGCGGCTCTCGCCGGTGTAGAGGCGGATGTCGTCGCCGACCGCGTTGGCCGGCCAGAAGCCGAGGATCGCCTTCGGGTTGAACCAGCGCTCGGCGACGATCTGCTTGAGCATCGCCTGCGCGTCCTCGAACAGGGCCTTGGCCGCCGGGCCCTGGTTCGGGTCCTCGAAGATCGCGGGGTAGCGGCCCTTGAACTCGTAGGTCTGCAGGAACGGCGTCCAGTCGATGTAGGGCACGAGGTCGGCCACCTCGTACGAGCCGTAGACGCGCGTCCCGGTGAAGCTCGGCTTCTTCGGCGCGTAATCGGTCCAGTCGATCTTGAACGCGTTGGCGCGGGCCTTGGCCAGCGGCAGGCGCTGCTTGTCGAGCTCCGAGCGAGCGTGGGCGTCGGCGACCTTGGCGTATTCCGCCTGCACCTTCTCGATCACCCCGCCGCGGGTCTCCTTCGAGATCAGGCCCGAGACCACGCCGACCGCGCGGCTGGCATCGGTGACGTAGATCGCCTGCCCGCGCTGGTAGGACGGGTGGATCTTCACCGCGGTGTGGACGCGGCTGGTGGTGGCGCCGCCGATCAGCAGCGGCACGTCGAAGCCCTCGCGCTCCATCTCGGCGGCGACGTGCACCATCTCGTCCAGCGACGGCGTGATCAGCCCGGAGAGGCCGACGATGTCGACGTTCTCGCGCTTGGCGACCTCGAGGATCTTGGTCGCCGGCACCATCACGCCGAGGTCGATGATCTCGTAGTTGTTGCAGGCCAGGACCACGCCGACGATGTTCTTGCCGATGTCGTGGACGTCGCCCTTCACGGTGGCCATCAGCACCTTGCCGGCGGCGCGGCGCTGCCCGTCGCCGCCGTTGGCGAGCTTTTCCGCCTCCATGTACGGCTCGAGGTAGGCCACCGCCTGCTTCATCACGCGGGCGGACTTCACCACCTGCGGCAGGAACATCTTGCCCGAGCCGAACAGGTCGCCGACTACGTTCATGCCGGCCATGAGCGGGCCCTCGATGACGTGGAGCGGCCGCGCCACGCCCTGGCGGGCCTCCTCGGTGTCGGCGAGGATGTACTCGGTGATGCCGTTGACCAGCGCGTGCTCGATGCGCTTCTCGACGGTGCCCTCGCGCCAGGTCAGGTCGGCGGTCTTGGCCTGGGCCGAGGCGCCGCTCTTGAAGCGCTCGGCCGCCTCCAGAAGGCGATCGGTGGCGTCGTCGCGCCGGTTCAGGACCACGTCCTCGCACAGCTCGCGCAGCTCCGCCGGCAGCTGGTCGTAGACCGCGAGCTGGCCCGCGTTGACGATGCCCATGTCCATGCCGACCTTGATCGCGTGGTACAGGAACACCGCGTGCATCGCCTCGCGCACCGGCTCGTTGCCGCGGAAGGCGAAGCTCAGGTTCGAGATGCCGCCCGAGATGTGGGCGTGGGGCAGCGTCTCGCGGATGATGCGGGTCGCCTCGATGAAGGCGACGCCGTAGCCGTTGTGCTCCTCGATGCCGGTCGCGACCGCGAACACGTTCGGATCGAAGATGATGTCCTCGGGCGGGAAGCCGACCTCCTCGGTCAGCACCTTGTAGGCCCGGGTGCAGATCTCGACCTTGCGCTCGAGCGTGTCGGCCTGGCCGTCCTCGTCGAAGGCCATCACCACCACGGCCGCGCCGTAGGAGCGGCACACCTTCGCGTCGTGAACGAACTTCTCGATGCCCTCCTTCATCGAGATCGAGTTCACGATCGCCTTGCCCTGGATGCACTTCAGGCCGGCTTCGATGACGTGGAACTTCGAGGAATCGACCATCACCGGCACGCGGGCGATGTCGGGCTCGGCGGCGACCAGGTTGAGGAACTCGACCATCGCCTTCTCGGAATCGAGCAGGCCCTCGTCCATGTTGACGTCGATGATGCTGGCCCCGGCCGCGACCTGGTCGCGGGCGACGTCGAGGGCGGCGGCGTAGTCGCCGGCGGTGACGAGCTTCCTGAACTTGGCCGAGCCGGTGACGTTGGTGCGCTCGCCGACGTTCACGAAGGGGATCTCCTTCGTCAGCGTGAACGGCTCCAGGCCGGACAGGCGCATCAGCGGCGCGATCTCAGGAATTACCCGCGGCGTCTTGCCGGCGACGGCCTCGGAGATGGCGCGGATGTGGTCCGGCGTGGTGCCGCAGCAGCCGCCGACCATGTTGACGATGCCGCCCTCGGCGAACTCGGCGACGAGCTTGGCCATCGCCTCCGGGCTCTCGTCGTAGAGGCCGAACTCGTTGGGCAGGCCGGCATTCGGGTAGGCGCAGACCAGCGTGTCGCAGACGCGGGACAGCTCCGAAATGTGGCCGCGCATCTCGCGGGCGCCCAGCGCGCAGTTGAGGCCGAAGGTCAGCGGCCGGCAATGGCGCAGCGCGTTCCAGAACGCCTCGGGGGTCTGGCCCGACAGGGTGCGCCCGGACAGGTCGGTGATCGTGCCGGAGATCTGGATCGGCAGGGTGACGCCGCGCTCGTCGAACACCTGCCAGGTGGCGGCGATCGCCGCCTTGGCGTTCAGCGTGTCGAAGATCGTCTCGATCAGGATCAGCTCGGCGCCGCCGTCCATCAGGCCGCGGACCTGCTCGGCATAGGCCTGCTTGACCTGATCGAAGGTCACGGCGCGGTAGCCGGGGTTGTTCACGTCCGGCGAGATCGAGAGCGTGCGGTTGGTCGGGCCGACGGCGCCGGCGACGAACCGGCGGCGGCCGTCCTGCTCCTCAGCGAGCTTGGCGGCCTCGCGGGCGAGGCGCGCGCCCTGCGCGTTCAGCTCGTGGATCACCGATTCCATGCCGTAATCGGCTTGCGCGATCGTGGTGCCGGAGAAGGTGTTGGTCTCGCAGACGTCGGCGCCGGCGAGGAAGTAGTCGAGGTGGATCTGCCGGATCGCATCGGGCTGCGTCAGGATCAGCAGGTCGTTGTTGCCCTTCTGGTCGTGGGCGTGGTCCTTGAAGCGCTCGCCGCGGAAGTCGGCCTCGCCGTAGCCGAGGCGCTGGATCACGGTGCCCATCGCCCCGTCGAGGACGAGGATCTTCTCCCGCGCGCGCTGGCGCAGGGCGGCTTCGATCTCGGTGCCGTCGACGGGACGAAGGTCGGTCATGGATGTCTCACTCGTCATTCCGGGGCCGCGCAGCGGAGCCCGGAATCCAGAACCGCGACGGGTCCGGAAGGCCGGTTTCGGCTGCCGTCAAAGACTTGTCGGCAAGGTTCGCGCGTCTGGATCCCGGGCGCGCCCGCGGCGCCCCGGGATGACGGGAGGTCGATCGATCAGGCCGCCTTCGCCGTCGCCACCTTCGGTGCCTGGGCGCGCAGGCCAAGCAGGTGGCAGATCGCGTAGACGAGGTCGGAGCGGTTCATCGAGTAGAAGTGGAAGTCGTTGACGCCCTCGTCGACGAGGTCGAGCACCTGCTCGGCCGCCACCGCCGCCGCCACCAGCCGCCGGGTCTCGACGTCGCCATCGAGCCCGTCGAAGCGCGCCGCCAGCCAATACGGCACCGAAGCGCCGGTGCGGCGGGCGAAGTTGGCGGCCTGCTTGAAGTTCTGCACCGGCAGGATGCCGGGGATGATCGGGATGTCGATGCCGGCGGCGCGCACCTTGTCGACGTAGCGCAGGTAGACGTCGTTCTCGAAGAAGAACTGCGTGATCGCCTGGTCTGCGCCGGCGTCGACCTTGGCCTTCAGCGCGTCGATGTCGGCGTCGAGCGAGGCGGCCTCGGGGTGCTTCTCGGGATAGGCCGAGACCGAGACCTTGAAGTCGCCGATGCGCTTGATGCCGGCGACGAGGTCCGAGGTCTGCGCGTAGCCACCGGGATGCGGGCGATAGGCGTGGCCGACGCCCTCGGCGGGATCGCCGCGCAGCGCCACGATGTGGCGCACGCCGGCATCCCAGTAGGACTGCACCACCGCGTCGATCTCGTCGCGGGTCGCGTCCACGCAGGTCAGATGGGCAGCCGGCTTGAGGCCGCTCTCGGTCACCATGCGGGCCACGGTGTTGTGAGTGCGCTCGCGGGTCGAGCCGCCGGCCCCGTAGGTCACCGAGACGAATTTCGGCCCGAGCGGCGCCAGCCGCTCGATCGAGGACCACAGGATCTTCTCCATCTCCTCGGTCTTCGGCGGGAAGAACTCGATCGAGACGCGGATCGGGTGGTAGCCGTCGCGGCTGGCGCGGTGGCGGTTGGCGTTCGGCATGGGCTTCGTCCTCAATGTCGTTCGGTTCAGACGATCGTGGAAGGGCGTCGGCCGCCTCAGGCGACGGCGCGTTCGGGCTGGATGGCTTCGGGGGCGACACGGCCGTCCGCCGCGAGCCAGAGGGTGACGGTGAGCTGGGCCTGCTCGGTCGGCGCGAGGTCGCGGGTCACCACGGTGTCGAGCCCGGCCTCGGACAGCCAGCCCGAGACCTGATCGGCGGCGAAGCCGAGACGGCGGTGGGCCTGCGACTCGCGCAGGAACTCGAGGTCGTGCGGGGCGAAGTCGACCACCAGCAGGCGGCCGCCCGGCGCCACGAGGCGGGCGGCCTCGCGCAGCGCCCGCGCCGGCTCGTCGAGGTAATGCAGCACCTGATGCACCACCACGAGGTCGAAGCTGCCGCGGGCGAAGGGCGGGGCGTGGATGTCGCCCTGGCGCAGGTCGACCCGCGCCAACCCCATCCGTTCCAGGTTGGCGCGCGCGACCGAGAGCATGGCGTGGCTCGAATCGAGCCCGGTCGCCCGGCCGGCGAGCGGCGCCAGCAGCCCGAGCATCCGCCCGGTGCCGGTCCCGAGATCGATCAGGCTGCGGACCGGACGATTGCCCAAAGCCGCGAGCACCGCCGCCTCGACGGTGGCCTCGGGCACGTGGAGCGACCGCAGCTCGTCCCATTTCGGTGCCAGCCGCGCGAAGAAGGTCTTTGCGGTCTCCGCCCGCTGGCTGCGGACCGCGTCGAGGCGGGCACGATCCTCGGACAACGGCGCGCCGTCGCGCGACAGGCCGGCGATCAGCGGGTCGACCAGGCCGGCGCGGGTCTCCGCGAGCCGGAAGAACGCCCATGCCCCCTCGCGATGGCGCTCGATCAGCCCGGCTTCGACCAGGAGCTTGAGATGACGCGAGATCCGCGGCTGGGACTGGCCGAGGATGTCGGTGAGGTCGGAGACCGAGAGCTCGCCCTCGGACAGCAGCGCCAGGATGCGCAGGCGCGTCTCCTCCGCCGCCGCCCGCAACACGCCCAGCGCGTCGGGGAAGGAGACCGGTGCCGTCGGGCTGGCGCGATCGTTAGACATAAAGATATCTTTATGTCCGATCGCGGCCGGTGACAAGTACCTTTTCGCGCGTCGCGGGCGAGCGCCGGGCTATCCGGCGTTCCACAGCCAGGCCGCACCGCGCACGCCCGAGGCGTCGCCATGCAGGCTCTCGCGGATCGGCGTGTCGAAGCGGTCCGAGAAGACGTGCGGTGCGGTCGCCGCCGGCAGGCCGGCGATCAGTTCCGGGACCCGCGAGAGCCCGCCGCCGATCACGACGACATCGGGATCGAGGATGTTGACCACGTGCGCGACGCTGCGGCCGAGCCGGTCGAGATAGGCGGCGAAGGTCGCTGTCGCGACGACGTCGCCCTCGCGCATCGCCCCGACCACGGCCTCGCCCGAGATTGCGACCCCGGTGCGGCGGGCGTGGTCGGCCGCGAGGCCTGGCCCCGACACCCAGGTTTCGATGCAGCCGCGACGTCCGCAATAGCAGGCCGGCCCGGGCCGCTCGTCGTCGCCGGGCCGCGGCAGCGGGTTGTGGCCCCATTCCCCGGCGATGCGGCCGCGGCCGGCGAGCGGGCGCCGATCCCAGGCGATGCCCGATCCGACGCCGGTCCCGAGGATCACCGCCCAGACCAGGCTCGCCCCGGCGCCTGCGCCGTCGACCGCCTCGGACACGGCGAGGCAGTTCGCGTCGTTCTCGATGCGGACGGACCGCCCGAGCGCGACCTCGAGGTCGGCACCGAACCGTTGCCCGTTGAGCCAGTGCGAGTTCGCGTTCTTCACGAGGCCGGTGGCCGGCGAGATCGCGCCCGGCATCCCGACGCCGACCGTGCAGGTGCCGCCCGCCTTCGCCTCCAGTCGGGCGACGAGGTCCGCGATCGTCCGCACCGTGCCGGCGTAATCGTTCCGGGGTGTCGGAACGCGGGCCTCGGCCAGAACGCGACCGCCGGCATCGAGGACGATGCCGGCGGTCTTGGTGCCTCCGAGATCGATGCCGAGGCGGTGGGCCGCCCCGGTATGCGATGCGATCACTCCGCGGCGGCGACCTTCGGCGCGCGCGGATTGCTCTCGACCGTCATCGGCTCGGGCGTCTCGTCGGAGATGTGCGTGCCGATCGAGACGGGGTGCGCCATCACCTGGTTGAGCTTGGCCTTGTCGAGCTCGCCCTCCCAGCGGGAGACGACCACGGTCGCGACGCCGTTGCCGATCAGGTTGGTCAGCGCGCGGCACTCGGACATGAACTTGTCGACGCCGAGCACCAGCGTCATCGCCGCTACCGGCACCGGGGTGCCCGGGATCGCGGCCAGCGTCGCCGCCAGGGTGATGAAGCCCGCGCCGGTGACGCCCGAGGCGCCCTTCGAGGTCAGCATCGCGACGAGGAAGATCGTCGCGTACTGCCCGAAGGTCAGGTCCGCGCCCACCGCCTGCGCCAGGAACAGCGTCGTGAGCGTCATGTAGATGTTGGTGCCGTCGAGATTGAACGAGTAGCCCGTCGGGATCACGAGGCCGACGACCGAATCCGAGGCGCCGAGGCGCTTCATCTTGGTCATCATGTGCGGCAGTACCGTCTCCGACGAGGAGGTGCCGAGGACGATCAGGAGCTCGTCCTTGATGTAGGCGAGGAACTTGAAGATCGAGAAGCCGCAGAAGGCCGCGATCCCGCCGAGCACCACGAAGATGAACAGCAGCGAGGTGGTGTAGAAGGTGCCGACCAGCCAGGCGAGGTCGATGACCTTGCCGATGCCGTACTGGCCCACCGTGAAGGCCATCGCGCCGAACGCGCCGATGGGAGCGAGCTTCACGATCAGGCCGATGATGCGGAAGAACACCTGGCCGGCCGCGTCGATGCCGTGGGTGATCGCCTCGCCCTTGGCGCCCATCCCGGTCAGCACGCAGCCGGTGAGGATCGAGATCAGCAGCACCTGCAGCAGGTCGCCGGTCGCCATCGCGTCGAAGAAGCTCTTCGGGATCAGGCCGAGGATGTGCGCGACGGTGGAGTCGGCGGCCGCCTTGCTGGCGTAGCCCTCGACCGCCTTGGCATCGAGCTTGGACAGGTCGGCGCCGAAGCCTGCGCCCGGCCGGACCACCTCGCCGACGATGATGCCGATCAGCAGCGCGAAGCTCGAGACGACCTCGAAATAGATCAGCGCCTTGAGGCCGACGCGGCCGACCTTCTTCAGGTCGCCGATCGAGGCGATGCCGTGCACGATGGTGCAGAAGATGATCGGCGCGATCATCATCTTGATCAGGGCGATGAAGCCGTCGCCGAGCCACTTCATCGACTTGCCCCAATCTGGGCTGAGGTAGCCGAGCAGGATGCCGAGCGCGATCGCGATCAGCACCTGGATGTAGAGCACCTTGTACCAGGGATCCGGGCGTATCGCCTTCTCGGTCACCGCTACGTTCGTCGAACCGTGCATCGCCTGCGCCATGATCTCGCCCGTGCACGCTTGCCGTGCACCCTCCCATTTGGCCGGAGGCTAGCGAAGTTGGCTTCGGGCCTCAACGGCGGCTGAGTATTTCGACACGCCGAAGGTGTGACAAAAACCTGTTCCTACAGGAAAAATGGTCTTTTCGCGGCAGAGTACAGTGGGCACTGAAGTCATCGCGGTCGCGTCGAAGTCGACGCCGGACGTCCGCGTCCGTCGGCCGATTTTTCCGATCACCGGAGCTTCGTCGTGCCCCTCGTCCGTGCCGTCCTCACCGCCGCGAGCGGTCTCCTGAGCCTGGCCCTCGTCGTTCCCGCGAGCGCAGGCATCGTCGCCCAGATCGACCAGTCGCGCCAACGCATGCGCGTCTACGTCGACGGGGCGCTCTCGCACGATTGGCCGGTCTCGACCGCACGGAACGGCTACGTCACCCCGAACGGCAACTTCCGGGTCGGGCTGATGGCACCGATGTGGCGCTCGCACAAGTATCACGGCTCGCCGATGCCGCACGCAATGTTCTTCCGGGGCGGCTACGCGATCCACGGCACCTACGCGGTGGGCCATCTCGGACGGCGCGCCAGCCACGGCTGCATCCGCCTCGCGCCTGGCCATGCCAGCCGGCTGTTCGGCCTCGCCCGCAGCCATGGCGGCGCCAGCGTGATCATCCGCAACTGAGGTCGCCCGCCAAACGCGAAGGACCGCCGCTGCGGGGGCAACGGCGGTCCTCGAAGGTCGGTGACGTCGGGGTCCGAAGCGGCAGACGCTCAGGTCTGCTGCGTGCGCCGGGGGCGGACGGTCCAGCGTTCGAAGGTCGAGGCCGGATCGTCGGAGGCGGGCTCCTGCGGCTGCTGGATCGCGGCGCCGAGGGCCTGGGACAGGCTCTCGATCACGTCGTCGATCCGCGCATCTTGAGGCGCCGTCTCGGCGGCGGCTTCCGGCTCCGGTGGGTGGATGGCTGCGGGCTCCGGCGCCGGCTCGGCTGCGGCCGGTTCCGGCGCGGGCGGCGGCGCCTCGACGACGGGAGCCGCGGCGACGGCGGCGGCCACCGGAGCGGCGGCCGGCGCACCGGTGCCCGCGATCCGGCGCAGCGCGTCGACGACGCCGTCCTTCTCGGCGGGCTTCTCGCCCGAGCGCGCGTTGGCGCCGTAGCGGCCGAAGCCGAAGCGCGGCTCGATCAGGTCGAGGACGGCATCGAGGGCGGCGTTGCTCAGGCCGATCTCGCCGGTGGAGGGAATGCCCTGGAGCGCCAGCGCCTGGCGGTCATAGGCGGCATCCTCGGTCACGTCGCGACCGAACCAGGTCGGCGCGGTGAAGGCCGACGCCTCGCCGGCCTCGTCGAAGGTGACGGTGACGAGATCCAGGCTGCCCGGGCTGACGTAGCGGTCGATCACCGCCTCCTTCGTCCCGAGCGACACCGCCGTACGGTCGTAGGCGGCCTTGCCGGAGCAGACGTCGAGCAGCGCGTCGCCGTGCGCGCGGGGCACGTCCGTGCGCTCCTCGGCGGAGGCGCCCTCCGCATCCTTGGTGATCAGGACGAGATGGCATTGCTGCCCGTCGACCCGGACGAACGAGGTCCGCCCGCCCTGCGGCGCGAAGTAGCCTTCGGTGATACGGGCGCCGCCGCGCTCCTTGCGGATCAGACGCACCAGGGCCGGTGCCACGAGAAACCGCCGGACGACGCTCATACTCAACCTCCGCTCAAGGACGCTCCGGCGGTCGGTGACCGCCGGCCGTTCGGCCCGTTCTGCTCCGTGCGACGAAGACCGCTGGAAAGGCCGCGCCACACGCAGAGCGCGAGGCCGTCCCGCGGGTCGATCCTGGCGGCGCACGCGTCACGTCCGCTTCGGACAGGGCCTTCGCTGCCCATCGATCACTCAGGGACTAAGCAAAAAGCCGCCGAAATCAAGACCGCGGCGGCGCAGGACCTTGGATAGCGTTTACTATCCTGCCTCAAACCGAGTCCGGCCCGGGCTCCTTCGGCGTGAACGCCAGGGATGCTCCGTTCATGCAGTATCGAAGGCCGGTCGGCGCCGGGCCGTCGTCGAAGACGTGGCCGAGATGCCCCTTGCAGCGCGCGCAATGCGCCTCGGTGCGTACCATCCAGTGGCTGCGGTCGACCTGGGTCTCCACCGCGCCGGGCAGCGGCTCGAAGAAGCTCGGCCAGCCGGTGCCGGACTCGAACTTGGTCTCGTTGACGAAGAGCGGCGTGCCGCAGCCGGCGCAGGTGAAGGTGCCGGGACGCTTCTCGGCCAGCAGGCAGCTCGTTCCGGCGCGCTCGGTGCCGTGCTCGCGCAGCACCCGGTACTGCTCGGGCGAGAGCACCGCCCGCCACTCGGCCTCGGTCCGGGTCTCCGGCGCCGACATCGTATCCGATCCGCTCATCGCGTCCTCCGCATGCATGATCCGCGCGATATGGGGCCGGAGGGCTGACGCTGCGAGCCCGTCACGCCGCCGCGCCGACGGTGTCCGCCATGCGCGCCTCGCGCTCGCCGAGCGGGAGCGCCGCGCCCGTCGTGGTGTCCTGCCCGGTCTGATGCTCGATCTCGGCGTTGATCTCGCCGCCGAGCAGCACGATCGTCGAGGAGATCCAGATCCAGGTCATGAAGCCGATCACCGCGCCGAGCGACCCGTAGGTCTCGTTGTAGTTGCCGAAGCTCGCCACGTACCAGGAGAACAGCAGCGAGGCGACGAGCCAGAGCAGGCCGGCGACCACGCTGCCGACGCCGACCCAGCGCCAGCGCGCGCGCTCGCGGCTCGGGCCGTAGCGGTAGAGCAGCGACAGGCCACCGAGCAGCACGAGGACCAGGGCCGGCCAGCGCAGGGCCGCGACGTACCAGGCGCCGGCGCTGATACCGATGAAGTTGAACACCACCGGCAGCACCACGATCGAGGCGAGTGCGAAGATCGTGAACACCAGGGCGCCGACGGTGAAGGTGAGCGAGCGCAGGTTCAGCATGACGAAGCTGCGCTTCTCCTCCTCCTCGTAGACGACGTTGAGCGCGTCGAACATCGCCTTCATCGCGGCGTTGGCGCTCCACAGCGACAGCACCAGGCTGGTGAAGAACGTCAGCCCGAGGGTGCCGCCGCCCTTGGCGGCGATGCGCTTGACCTGGTCGCCTATGATCTCGATCGCCCCGGACGGCAGCACGCCCTGGAGGCTGGCGAGGTGATCGTTGATCACGTTCACGTCGGCGAACAGGCCGTAGCAGGACACGAGCGCCGCAACCGCCGGAAACAGAGAGAGCAGGGTGTAGAAGGTGACGCCCGCCGCCACCGACAGGACCCGGTCCTTGTTGAACTCGAGGAAGGTGCGCACGGCGACGTCCTTCCAGCCGGCGGCGGTGATCTCGGTCGGGTTGGTCGCGGCGCGGCCGCGCTCGGGCTGGGTCTCGGCGATGCGCTGGGCCGCCCGGCCGGAATGCGAGCGCGCTCCCGCCTGCCCGCTCGGCGCCACCCGCTGCGCCGGTCGCCGCTCGACCGCCCGCTCGGCCGCGGGCTGGACCGCCGGCGTGCCTTTCCGGGTCTGCGCCGCCACGAGGGCGATCAGCGCCGATCCCAGCATCAGGATCCAGACGACCGAGCCGTCCTCCGACGACGGGCTCCTCGGACCGGGGTTGGGCGTAGACATTCTGAGAGGACCTGGGCGCGAACAGCCGCGCTTCCCGGCTAGAACGTCGGCTGCTGCAGTGCGTTCCCCGGCGCCCGCCGCGCCGGCCGGTCTTCCGCGCGGCGGATCGGGCTTTCGCGATCGCGCGCGGGGGTGACGAAGGTTCGACCGGCTCGGATGGATGCCTTCGCCGGCCGATCCCCGGTCCGACCGTTCGTCGAGTCCGCACCGGCGGCGCGTCTCATCGCAGGCGGATGCCGGGGCTTGAGCCCGGCACCCGATTCAGGTCGGCCGCGGCTCAGCGGGTCGGTGCGGCGGTGCCCTTCCCGGATGCGCCGGGCGTCGAACCGGCCCCGGCATCGTTGGCGCCGGTGCTGTTGGACGTTCCGGAGCGGCTCTTGTCGCCCGTTGTCGGGCCGCTTCCGGCCGCCCCCGGGGACGACCCGGCACCGGCGTCGTTCGGGCCGGTGCTGTTCATGGTCCCGGACTTGGTGGTGCCCGAGCCGCCCTCCGCCGCGATGGCGGCGGACCCGAGCATCAGCGTGCCGGCGAGAGCCAGCGTGAGGATCTTCATGGCGTTTCTCCCTGGTTTCGGCGTGAACCACGCGTTTGCTAACCCAGGGTCGGGGTGCGACGTTCCGGCACAGCGCGGGCGTTCTTCGGGGATCGCCCCGGCAGCCCATGGCTTCGATCCTGCGCGACGCGTCGGGACGCCGATGCAGGTGGGCCGTCCTGCTCAGGCGCTGAGTGCTGGCTCCAGGAGGGCGCCGCATGCCACCGGCTGCATGCGCGCGAGCGCTGCCGTCGCCATGTCGGCGAGCGATTGCAGGCGCGAGACCGTGGCGTCGTCGGGCTCGACCCAGGCGCTCCAGTAGGCGCCGAGCGCCGCCACGGGCTCCGGCACGCCGATCGGGATCATCACCAGGCTGCACATCGCCGTCGCCAGATACGCCTCGACGGGCAGGCGGCGATCGCCTTCGATGTAGGGAACGACGGCCGGGTGCTTGTTCAGCATGACCCAGCCGGAGATGCAGTCCTGCAGCCGGAAGCGGCGCCCCTTCCACAGCGGCCGGATCGCGTCCTCGGCGACGTAGTGGCAGAACTCGCCGTCCCGCAGCACCACCGAGATGCCGTCGGCGCCGGCGATCGTACGGGCGGTGTCCCGCAGGGCGGCCACCAGGTCGGGCAGCGACGAGACCGTGAGGAGCCGGGCGCGAGCCTCTTCGAGGCGTGCATCATCCATGGCGCGCACCCTATCAGCCAAGCGGCTCCCGTGCACGCGATGCGAAGCATCCTGCGGAGGTTTCACCGCGGCCGACGACGCCACGGTCCGGGTGCGACCTGCGACCACGTATCCGTACCGGACGCCGCCCCCTGCGTAGTACGGAGCGGCCTTGCCGACGGCAGGTGCGCGCGATGCCGCTGTTCTACATCGACCTTCACGACGGAACGAACTTCATCCGCGACACCCAGGGCTTCGACCTCCCCGACATCGCGGCCGCGCAGGCGCGGCTGGTGCAGGTGATGCGGCGGGTGGCCCAGCTGCTCGACGCCGTCTCGGACCGACAGGACTACCTCGCCATCGTCCGGGACCAGAACGGCAAGGTCGTCATGCGGGCCACCCTCACGCTCGATCTTGAGGAGGTGGACGCGGTGTGAAGGGCCGCCATCAGTTCCGCGCGCCGGGCGACCGGAACAGGTAGTAGCCGGCCGAAAGCATCGCCTCATGGGCCTCCAGCGACTGGAAGCCGGCCGGCGGCCGCTCGCCCACCACCGTGCCGCTGAACTCCCAGATCGCGCCGTCGATGAAGCGCGGGACCGGACGATCCTGCCGGACGGCGCAGCGCAGCTCGGGCCTCCGGCGGCGACGGAAGACGTTGAAGTCGGCGTAGGCGGCGGGCCAGTGCATCGGCATCCCTGCGGTGGCGGGCGGGTCTCTAAGCATCCGCCGGACCAGTTCGCCACCCGGTCGCCGCCCCGCCCTGCGGCCAAGCCCGGGACAGATCCCGGAGGCATGTCGGGAGCGAGCTTGACCGAACCAATGGTGGCATGCCTCGTTCCTTGTTCGTTCTCACCGTGGGTTGAGCCAGGGAGTCGATGCGGTGCCACCGAGACGGCCAGAGGTCCCATGCCTCGCGGCCTACCCCTTCATCGTCGTCCGGGTGGCCTGCACCCTGTGCCCGCACCGGAGCGGGAGCTACCGCCTCGCGCGCCTTGCGGCGAAGTTCGGCCCGGAGACCCCGCTGGCGGACGTGCTGAGGCGCATCGCCCTCGATTGCCCCTGGCGGGAACGACCGGGCGCGCGAAGGGGCAACCAGTACGTGCCAAGGTGCCAGGCCCACTTTCCGGACCTCGACCGGGCGGGTCCGCCCGACCTGCCGCCGGGCATGGGCGGTCTCCGGCTGATCCGAGGGGGAAAGCGGTGAGGCGCGCGGAACGCGACGGACGTGAAGCCCGAGCGGCCTTCGGCACGTTGACGCGGATGGCGCGAAGGGGCGCCTTTCCCACAGGAGCGCTCGCCGATGCGAAAGGTCCCCGCCCGTCTCTCCGCCGCCGCGGCGGTGCTCTGCGGCATCGCCGGGCCGGCCGGGGCGGAACCCGAAGCGCGAGCGCGAGCCAACAACTGGGCGGACATGCGGTCCGCCCTCGCGACGTGCTGGACGGTGCCGGCGGGCACGGACGGCTCGCTCCTCGCCTACCGCTTCGGCCTCGACAAGACGGGGGCGATCCGCGGCACGCCGCGCATCATCGCGCGCCAGCTCAAGGGCGATGCCGAGGCGCAGCGGCACTATCAGGAGGCGGCCGACGCGGCCCTCGCCAAGTGCTTTCCGATGCCGGTCACGCCGTCCTTCGGCGCGATCCTCGGCGAGAGCCCGATCTACCTGCGCTTCGTGAACACGCCGCCGACCGGAACGTATCAGCTCAATAGCAACATCACCGTGTTCGCCCCGCGATGAGCCCGCCATCCGGCTCACCGGGCACTCACGGCGCTTCGGGCCGCGAACGCTCTTGGCTGGCATAGAGCGCATCCTCGGGCGTCAGCAAGCCATCGATGGTGAAGGACGAGACTTCGCGGACCTCGCCGTGAGCGAGGCGCAGCTGTTCGACCTCGGCCCGAGAAAGAAGACCGGCAATGCGATCCACCCGCCACCCGTCCGGCATCGCGCCGGACACGGTCCGCAAGGCCTCGCCATCGGTGTCGGCATAGGTGCCGAACACCATCACCTTATGGCTTCGGTCGTCGTCGGCGTTGGGTGCCAGCACGCTCACGCGATAAGGGATCATTGGTGCCTCCAAGTCGGAACTGAGTTGACGAGACCCAAGTAACGCAATCGCGGCGGACTTGTCTTAATTTTTGATGATTGTCGATTCTGCGATTGGGCGCGAAGTCCCGCGGGCTTTCCTCACGCGGAACCCTTCCAACGGTCCCGATCGTCCGAAGGAGGTATCGGAGATGCCCTGGTCGACGATGCGGTGCGGCGCAGAGGCGGCAGCAGACGCGATGCCGAATCGAAGAACCGGACGATGATTGGGTGCCGATGCCGACAGCGTCTCGCGCCGTCTGCGGCCGCACGGAGCGGTGGCGACCCCGGTTGGGCTCGAACCAACGACCTGCCGCTTAGAAGGCGGCCTAGGTGCGGGATTAAGCTATTGCAGATGCTTGTGTTTCGGAGGCGTTGTCGTTGCCGTGTTGCGCTCGCGTTGCAGGCTCAGCAGCGCCAAGCACCGAAAGCTCGCCCGCGGTGATCGCTCGACGGTCCGTCCGGCCGGCATCGAACAGGTGGCCATAGACGCGCTGCGTGAACTCGGGCGACTCGTGCCCGGCCCATTCAGATACCTGCTTGATCGCGGCGCCCTCATCGATCCAGAGGCTTACGGCGAAGTGCCGGAAGGTGTGCGCTGTCCAGCGCGGTGAGCCGTCGGCGGACACGATGCCGAGGGCGACCTGCAGCGGCGCGAGTTGGCGGTTGACGATGTTCGGATAGCCGATCGGCGTCCCTTTCTCCGACGGGTAGACGAGCCCGCTGGCGCGACCGCTCGTGGCTTTCCAGTTAGCGAGGATCGCGGAGAGCTGCGGACCGACCGGGACGCTGCGAAGGGCCGCTACGGTCTTCACCGCGTCGCGGACGTTGTACCGGTCGACGGCCTCTCGAACCTGAAGATCCTCCGGCCGGACGCGGAGCCAGTTGAGCCCCCTCGCCTCTCCAATCCGCAGCCCCGCCAGCGCCATCGTCGCGAGAAAGGGGCGGAGCCACGGCGCCGCGTGGAAGGTGTCCACCTCGGCCTCAGGATGCTCGGCTCGGAAGGCCCGCACGGCCCGGATGGGGTGGGCCGTATCCGTACGCCGGACCTCGATCGTGCGAAGGCCTGAGGCCGTCCGCTCCCGCGCGATGAGGAACAGCGCATCTGTGTCAGCCGCGGTCGCCAGCAAAGCTCGTACGACCTCCCGCTCGGGGATGCGCACGGTGTCCTCGGCTCGGCGGATCTCCGCCCGCCGCGTCTTCCGGCGGCTGCGCAGCGACCGGACTGGGTTCACATAGGCGAGCCGGCGCCGGATGGCCTCATCGTAGATGGCGCCGAGGACGATCCGCGCCCGCCGGCAGGTATCGTCCGTCCGGCCCTCGGCCTTCAGCTTCTCGAGCCAATCGCCGACGTCGGCCGGGTGCAGCTTCGGCAGCAACCGTGCGCCGAGGAACGGGGCGACGTGGTTGCGATAGTAGACCCGGTAGTTGTGAAGCGTCGCTCTGGCCGCCTGGTCGCTTTCGAGGGCCGTGATGAGCAACGCGTAGGCCTGGTCGACCGTGCTCGCCGCGCGGTCCGGAACGTGGCTCCCAGCGGCTACCTCGCCGCGCACGCGCACCATGAAGGCGTCGGCTTGCTTCCGCGTTGGAAATTGCTTGAACCGCCGTTCGCCGCCGCTGTCGTTGTAGCTCGCCAGCCAAGCGGTCTTTCCGCTCGGTAGCATCCTCTTCCTGATGGTCGCCATTTCCCCACTCCGTTAACGTGGAATGAGGACCATAGCAGGAAAACGGAGTCCGGCTCAAAAAATCGGTTGCAACGAATTTGAGCGTGGCTCATAAAAGACGAACGGACGCGATGGCAACGCTTAGCGAATTGGTGAAAGTCATTGCAGCCGCACAGGGCCTCGATGAAAATCAGGTGCTGTGGATCGCGAGGTATTTGCGAGAAGATGGCTTAATCACGAAGGGAGGCCGTGGGCGCGGTGGCGCCAGGATGGGTGTTGGAGATGCGGCGAACCTGTTGATTGGCGTTAACGCTCCAGGCGGAGCAAAACAGAGCGCTGATCTGGTGCGCATCTTCTGCGATATGCCACTGTGGGAAGACAGCGCTGCTCCCACCGATGCTGACGAGTGGGATTACATTCGCTCCGGAGATAGCTTGTCAGAGGCTTTTCGGCGAGGAAGTAAATTTTCGTCGGCTTTAAGAGCAGTTATCTCCGATCGTGTTGAAGGTTCTAAGTCAGGGACTGCATCAACTGAAGTCGTTCGCATAACCCTGTCGGGGCCGGATCTATTTGCCAGGATCTATATGGGTGAAAATGATCCAGTTGGTGGCGGTGACGTCTGGACATCGTCTAGGTTCACAAGTGCTTCAGAACTCGTTGAGCCTGACGGCGAACCTCCGGACCAAGAAGTAAGCAAGACTTTCACGCACCGAACGTTGAATAAAATCTCGGTGCTTTTGAAAAACTGAAAAACGGAGATTGGAATGACCACCACTGCAACGCCCCACCTCGGGGCGAGCGGGAGCGGCTTGCCGCTTGCCGAGGATCTGATGACCGGCGCAGATGCCATCGCGGCATTCATGTTCGGCTCGACTGCGGAGGCCAATCGGCGCCGCGTCTACCACGCAGCCGATAAGCTGGGTCTGCCGACCTTCAAGCTGGGTGGCACCCTCTGCGCTCGTCGCTCCACCATCATGGCGTGGATCGAGCGTCAGGAGAACGCCGCGTGAGCCCTGACACGCGGAAGCAGGTGATGGCAGCCATCGTCACCTGCATGGCCGACGCGATGGCTCAAGGCCGCGATGGGTTCGCGGCCGCTGCAGCGGAGTTTCCTGGCACGCCCGGCGGCGTGCTCGGCGAGGCCTACGCGGAGGCGTGTGACGCCCAGGAGGAAGCCTGGTGGCGGACGATCGAGCGGACCATTGATGGCGAGGTGATCCGTGAGGCCGTCGGCCAGGCAGGCGGCCCATGAGCGCACTCATCATCCCGTTCCGGTTCGCCCGGCGTCTGCCTCAGATCCGAAAGACTGCCGGCTACATGCTGACGCTGCCTGCGAACCACGCTGAAGGTCACCTCCGGGAGCAGCTCCGGCGGCTCGAGGATGGGCTTAGGAAGAAGGGCGTGGCCGAGCGGCTCATAAGGGCTGAGATCGGGTCCTACGAAGGCGCAATCCGCGCACATCTCTGGCGGCTCCTCCTCAGCGAAGGGGGCGCCGCATGAAGCGGGATAGCAAAGGCAACACCAGCAAGGCGGGGCGCCACTCTCGGATCTACCATTGGTTCTACGACACGCCCGCGTGGCAGTCGCTCAATGCTGGAGCTCGTGCCACCTATCTGATGCTGCTCCGACGCTATGTCGGACCAGGAACGAATAACGGAGCGATCCCACTGTCGGTGCGTGAGATCGCCGACGAATTGCAGGTCGGGAAGTCGACTGCGGCCGAGTTTCTCGCTCAGCTTCAGGAGCGAGGCTTCATCACTGTCACGATCCGCGGGACGTTCACGCACAAGAATCGGCGAGCGACCGAGTGGCGCCTCACCGAATACCCCTGCGACGTGACCGGCGAAATGCAGACCAAAACCTTCACTCGCTGGACGCCTGGAAGCAATTTCACGGTCCGCCCTGGGGTACCAACGGTACCTGTAGCCGGACCAGACGGTACCTGTGGCCGGACAATGGATCGCCAAAAAGCCGCTTACGGTACCTGAGGCCGGACCGTCAGACCCTAAAAGTCTGTTTCACGGTACCTGAGGGCGGACACTGTTTAGTTAACCAGTCTGGTGCGGGCAGCGCCTGAACGCTGACGGTGCGCGGCGCATGCCGAACTCGCATCCTGAATTGAGATCTACCCTCCTCCGCAGAGGTGGGAGGGAGAGGCGAGCCGGGCGCATCCCGGAAACGAAACGGCCGAGGCAGCCCTGGCAGGGGCCCCTCAGCCTGATCATCACGAACCCGCTGAGGATCAAGATGACTGTTCAACCATCTACCACATCGAATGAAGGATCGGTGAATTCCGATCGCGAGGCGCTGAGGGCGCTTAGGGCAGCGATGCTCGCTGAGATCGCTTCAGACGTCGCCCGGTTGGACCGCGTGGCTCATCTCACCGCTGGAGGCCGCGCATGACCTCGCCCGGCCGCATTGAAATGGATCGCCTGCGCGAAAGGGCGGAACGGTTCGAAGAGTTTTACCAGATCCATTCCGACATCGAAGGACAGGTCGATGAAGCATGCCTCATGGCCGACCTCGCCATGCAGTGGTGGGATCACCTGTCGGAGCAGAACGCGGACGTCCGCGCCCTGACGGGGACCGGTCTGGCAATGTCCGAACGCGAACGGCGGATCGCCGCCTTTGCCTTCGGCGAGATCTGGGACCGTCTGCGCAAGATCGATGAGCGCATGTCGGCCGAAATGCCAATCAAGGCGGGCGCTTGATGGGCTGGCGTCTCACCGTTGCGGTGATGCTGCCGGGCATGTGGTGGCGAGTCCGCTTGGTTCCCTGGTGCTTAGAAACCTTGGCATCGTGGGATCAGAGAGCCGCCGGCCATACCGTTGCACGCGGGGATCCGTCCGCTGCTGCCGAACACCTCGGCCGAGCCTCCCGACGCCTCTCGCGCGCTGCAGCGGCACGCGTGGGATCCAGGGGGCATCGAACCGGAGGTCTCGCATGAGTATCCCCGGACTCGACCTAGAGCGTCTCTGGAAGTGCATCGGGCTGATGCGGCGCGGTGCGACGCCGGGCGAACGATCCGCCGCGATGGCAGCGGCTAGCCGTGTAGCGGCAGCGTCAGGGCTGTCGCTCGAGGAGGCGGTCCTGCGGCTCGACTGCGGCGCTGCACGCCCGGTGATCACCGGAAGTGATACTCAGCCATCTGCACCGGGCCGGGCGCCTATGCGGGCCAAGCCGCCAAAGCCGAAGCCACCGACGCTCGCCGAGGTCATAGCCGAACGTGAACGGATGGATGTAGCGCGCCGGGCCTATGCCACCCGGCACGAGAAGCGCCTCCGGAAGCTATACGCCCAGCAGGAGAAGCAGCAGGCCGCCGACAGAGCTGCGCAGGCGATCCGCGATCAGGAATGGGCGGAAGCTCGCGGTCGCTGCGGGCAACCGAACGCGAACCAATCGGCCTGACCACCGCGCCGCACGATAGACTATTTCCATCGTGCGGCGTTCGATCGATAGGTATTATGATATCACAGGAGGGCGCGGTGATCCTCGACCTATTTCACGCCGGTGAATGCATCGGCAGCGTTGTTCGGTCCGCTGGCAACGCTTTCGCCTACGATCCAACTGGTGTCGTTGTTGGCCAGTACGCGGACCTCGACGCAGCCGCCGCGGCGCTCGCCCGCCGGCAACAGGAGGCCGCATGACCATCAGGGGGATTGCTCCCGTCGCCGAGGAGTTGGACGTCCAGCAGCACGTGATCCGGTTCTGGGGAGTTCAGTTCCTACAGATCCGTCCCATCCGCAGGAACGGCCGGCGCTACTATCGCCCCGAGGATGTGGAGCTGCTGCGGGGCGTGCGCGAATTGCTACACGTGCAGGGCTTCACCATCGCGGGTGCCCAGGGGGTTCTCCGCACCAAGGGCATCACCTTCGTCCGCGCCGTCGGACGGGGCGAGGCAACCGCGGTCGATCATGTCGATACGGTAATCGATTTGATCGCTTTGGTCGATCTATCGCCGGAGCAGAGAGACGCTCTGAGGTCGGGGCTGGCCGATCCGGTGGCCTGCCGCGAACTCGCTGATCATTGCCTCAAACAGGCTCGAGACGCTGGCGGCCGTCATGCATGACCGGCTCATCGGTGAAGTGCGGAAGTCGGCGCGGGAGAGCATCCGGGTCATCCTGCGCGAGAAGCGCGGCGACGTCGGCCTGGATCTCCGTATCGCCGTCACGAACGGCCGGGGCGGTCTTACCGAGACCGCGAAGGGCATCCGGATCCCGCTGGCACAAGTCGGCGACGTCATCAGCGCGCTGCAAGAGGCTCAGCGATTAGCTGGGCCGCTCGATCCGTAACCCCGATGTGGCCAGCAGCCTCGGGCGAAGTCGCTACAGGGCAGCGGCACGCTTGATTTCCCCCGTGCCTACATCTCCACCTGGGTCCCCAGCTCGACGACGCGGGGTGGTGGGATCCGGTAGTAGTCGGGCGACCGCACAGCGTTGCGCGCCATGAACGCGTAGAGCGGCTCCTGCCATGAGGATAGCTCGGGGCGCAGCGACGGAACCGGCTTCTCGCGTCCAATGAAGAACGAGGCTGTATCCGGATCGACGCCTACTTCATCACGATGCAGCCTCAGCGCCGCCATCACATCAGGTTTCTCGGCGAACCCGAACGTGAGCCAGACCAATGTGAAGCCGGCTGGCAGCGGCTCAATCTTGACGCGCTCTGACTCGGACACCCGTGGTGCCCGCTCCGTCGTCACCTTCAGCATCACCACCCGCTCATGCACCACCCCATTGTGGCGGACGTTCAGCGCAAGCGCCGCTGGTACGATTTCCGTCTGCTTGGTGAGATAGATGGCGGTGCCACGCATTCGGATCGGAGCGCCCGGCCGATCGAGGCCCGCAATGAAGTCCGTCATCGTGGCGGCGTCCTTGTCGCGTCGGTCGAAAGCAACAGCCCGACCCTTGCGCCACGTGAGCATCAGCGTGAGCGTCGCACTCCCGACCAGGAGCGGGAACCAGCCTCCTGCTGGAATCTTATGGATGTTGGCGCCGACGAAGGTCAGATCGAGCAGGAGGAACAGACCTGCGACTGGGAAGACCAGATAGGGTGGCCAGCGCCATAGGCCGTAGGCGACGGTGGCGACGAGGAGTGTGGTGACCATCATGTCGCCTGCAACCGCGATGCCATAGGCATTGGCTAGCGCATCTGAAGAGCGAAAGCCGAAGACCAGACCGAGTACCACGGCGGCCAACAGCCAGTTGAGCTGCGGTACGTATACCTGTCCGATCGATTCCTCAGAGGTCTGTCGGATCTCGAGCCGAGGGATGGCTCCGAGTTGGATCGCCTGTTGCACGAGGGCGAATGCACCAGAGAGCACCGCCTGACTCGCGATCACCGTGGCCAGCGTCGTAAGCCCAACGAAGGGAGCAAGCGACCAGCTCGGAAAGAGCAGGAAGAACGGATTGGCTGCCGCTGCAGGATCGGTCAGCACGAGGGCGCCTTGCCCGAGGTAGTTGAGCAAGAGTGCAGGTAGGACGAAAGCGAACCAGTTGATCCGGATGGCGCCGCGGCCGAAATGGCCCATGTCGGCATACAGCGCCTCACCGCCGGTGAGCGCCAGGAAGACCGAGCCGAGAACCGCGAACGTGACTCCCGCACCCGCATGACCGACATAAGCCAGCGCGTATCGCGGATCGAAGGCGAGTAGGACACGCGGCTGCTGAAGCAGGTGGTACAGCCCGAACAGGGCCAGGGTGAGAAACCAAGCGGCCATCACCGGGCCGAACAGGAAGCCGACGCTGCCGCTCCCACGGCTCTGAATCGCGAACAGCCCAATTAGGACGACCGCCGCGATCGGCACGACGTAGGGCGTGACGACCGGAGTCACGAGCTGAAGACCCTCGATTGCGCTGAGTACCGAGATTGCTGGCGTGATCATCGCGTCCCCGAAGAACAGGGACGCCCCGGCTAACCCAATGATGGCCAAGGCTGGCCGCAGCTTTCCAGCGACCGGCAGCGCCAGAGACAGCAGCGCCATGGTGCCGCCCTCACCCTGATTGTCCGCCCGCATGACGAACACGACGTACTTGAGCGCGACGATCAGAATGACCGCCCAAAACACCATCGACAGAACGCCGAAGACGGTCGTCTCGCTCGCGGTCTCGCCGGCGGCCTTCAGCGACTCTCGAAAGGCATAAATCGGGCTTGTACCGATGTCGCCGAACACCACGCCGAGCGCCCCCAAGAGCAATGCTGGTCGGACCGGATGCTCCGCGGCCGCTGGGGTCGACACGGCATCGGCGGATGAGGTCATCGTGCTTCCTGGTGAGTGCCAGCGGGCTTGATACCGTCTCGGTCTCAATCGCCAGCGAGGGCACTATGCAAGGTGGCGGCTGGATACGCGATCAGGAACGAGCGAATACAAAAGACTGATCGACAGGTGCGCACGCGAGGCTCACCGGCCCGAACCAAACGTCGATACGAAGGCCCCCGGCAGATGCCGCTTGCGATCGAGCCAGCCACTTGATCCGAGACACGGTTTCACGTTATGTTCTCGTGTCGATGCCGGCCTGAGCCAGTGATCGACATGCCATAGGGCAGGCCTGAGACAGGGTCGGCCGCGGGCCTTCGATCCGGATAGCCGGAGGAGCCCGCCCGCGTGTCGTTCGACATCTCTGCCCACAGAAAGCCAGGTCGTCGCTCGATTGTCGGCGCGCATCCGCAGCGTGACGCGATCGAAGCTGCCTGCGCCGCCGGCATCAGCATACGCCGCGTGGCCGAGCGGTTCGAGGTTCCCCGCATGTCGTTGTGGCGGTGGTGGGGCGGGCTGCCAAACGAATACCGCGCCGCACTCCGCGCCGCCGTCGCTAAGCAAGATGATGCTCGGTGGCGTGAGGTCAGTGCAGGTCTGGCCGCCATCGCCCGGCGCTATCCGGATACGCGCGCGGACATCGCCGACCTGACACATCGCATTTGCCAACCACAGGCCCACCGCTCCGTCGGGGAGCGAACTCATGCCGCCTGAGACAGCCCATGCCAGAGATCTTCCGCAAGCGGTCACCTGCACACACAGCAAGGATGATCCGACCCAAGAGGACCTCCCCGCGAGAGCGGGGGTACAGTTCGCGATGGGACCGCCTCTCCAAAGCGTATCGGCGGGAGCACCCATTCTGTCAGTGGTGCGAGCAGATCGGTCGGCTGAGGCCTGTCGCGGTCGTCGACCACAAGATCCCAGTCGTGGATGGCGGAGCGGTGTTCGAGCCGTAGAACTGGTGGGGCCTGTGCCTCCCGCATCACGGGCTCAAAACCGAGATGGAGAGGTATGCGCGCCTCCACGACCAAATCGATCGTCTGGTCATCTGGTGCGACGATCCGACGACGCGCCCGGCCCGGTTCGCAATGCCAACGACATGAGATCCGCATGAACGTCCCCGATCTACGCATCAGCGACGAGGCCGTGGACCACGTCCGCGAGATGGTAGCGGCGTGGCCAGGTGATGCTCGCGATCTGGCTCTTGCCCTGAGCACGATGGGCTGCGCGCTCCTGCTCATCATCGATGGTCGGGACGACCAGATTGCCATGTACGAGGCCGCGGCCAAGGCCATCACGCATGCTAGCACGAGGCCCGCGCTCAATGGCTGAACCGCTTGTCATTTCCTTCGCGGCTGATACCAGCCGCGCGCAATCCGCGATGGCGACGCTCACGTCGCAACTCATCGGCAACATGACACAGGTCGGCGTTGCCATGTCTGGAGGCGCCGCCAATGCCAACGGCTTCGGCGGCGCGATCGGCACGCTTGCCACCAACGCGGCCAAAGCCGCCGCGTCGGTCGCTGGCGACATCGGCAAGATCAGCAGCGCCACCGTGGGGGCAGCCACGAAGGACGCCGCCACTCTTCAGAGCGTCACCACCGCGTTTACCGCCGCGGCCCTGGGATCGAAGACCGCGGCGGCCGGTGTGCAGGCTGGTGTCGCCGGCACCAGCACGGCCCTGACGACGATCCTAGCGCAGGTCCCGGCGCTCGGCGGCATCGCGGTCGCGCTTGGCACCGTCGGCCTCTCCTATGCCGTCGTCTCGGCCGCCGTGGGTCAGGCCAATGCGCAGCTCGACAAGTTCGTAGCCCTCGGCGCCACGGCCGAGAAAACCGGCCTTGGCGTCGAACTCGTTCAGCGCTTCCAGGACATCGGCAAGGAGGCGAAGCTCAGCGGCGAGCAGATCGAGTCGGCGCTTCAAAAGGCCGGGCAGACGCTCACTCCGAAATTCGAGCAGACCGACCCGACCAAGAAGCAGCTCTTCGACGTGTTCGAGACCGGCTACACCGGCGACTTCCAGTCCAAGGGCCTCTCGCAGTACCTCGGATCGAAAGACAACGACGCCCGCATCCGCGCCGTGGTCACAGCGATGCAGGAGCTTCGCGACCTCGGGCTGCAGGTTGGCGCGATCGATCTCGCCGACAAGGTGTTCGGGCGCGACGTGGCCGACCGCATCCGCTCCGGCCGGCTTGAGATCGAGGCGATCGCCGAGGCGTTGGACCGGAAGCGCGAAGACCTCGTCTCGCGCGAGCAGGTCTCGACGGCGGAGGAGTTCCGCGACCGCCTCGCCGACGCGGCGGATGAGATCGACAAGGCCCTGCACGTCTCGGTGGCGCTCGCCGGCGCCGGCCAGACGGTGCTGGACGTGTTCCTCAAGATCGCCGAGACGACGGCCAGGGCCGCAACATCGGCCGGCACCTTCCTCGATAAGGTGCTCGCCGCGGCAAGGGTGCCGCTGAACGTGCCACAGGGCGCCGACCTGCAATCACCCTTGGCGCCCCGCACGCGCACCGAGGGACAGGGCAGCCTTGGGGCAGACCTCGGAGCCGTCGCCGGCACTGGAGCTCGCGTCCGCACGCTGTACGACAAGCCGATCGGCCCGGAGCCGCTGATCCCGACCGTGACGCCCCCGCCTGGCGGCCCACCTCGTCGGCCGCTCAGCATCATCGAGGATGCCCAGCGCACGCCCCATGAGCCGAAGGGCCGTAGCGGTGGCGCATCCGAGACGGATCCGATCGAGACCTTCACGAACGCCCTAGAGAAGCAGGCCGCAGCGCTAAAGGCCGAGACCGAGGCGTTCAACAAATCGAACGTCGAGAAGGCGGTGGCGATCCAGCTCGCCAAGGCCAACGAGGTCGCGAGCCAGAACGGCAAGACGCTTACCGATGCGCAGACGGCGGCCATTGTGAAGGCCGCAACCGAGACCTCGAACTACAAGGACAAGCTCGCTGATCTGGAGCAGCAGCAGCGCCAGGCCGCCGACGCCGCGAAGTTCTTCGGCAACGCGCTCTCGGATGGCTTCTCCGACGCGATCATCGAGGGGAAGAGCTTCAGCAACGTCCTCTCGGACATCCTCAAACAGGTAGAGCGATCGGCGTTCCAGGCCATCATCACCGGGCAGGGGCCGCTCGCCGGCCTGTTCCAGACGGCGTCGCCGGCGAGCGCGGGCAACAACGCAGTCGGCGGTCTGCTCGGGTCGGCGATCGGCGCCTTCGGCAAGGGCGGCAGCGCCGGCGGCCTCGGCGCGATCAACGGCGTGCCGGTGCAGGGCCCGTCCCTGCCGGGTGGAGGCTTCCTCGACACCATCGGCAGCTTCTTCCGCGCCAACGGCGGCCCGGTCTCCGCGGGGGTACCCTACACGATCGGCGAGCGCGGGCGAGAGTTGTTCGTGCCGAACCAAAATGGCCAGGTGGTGCCGATTGCACAGGGCGGGGCGAGTGGTGGCCCGACAAACCTCAACACCGGCGGCAACACCTACAACATCACCCCCGCCAACGGCGTCACGCCTGCGCAGCTTCAGGCCACGCTGAAGGCTTACGACGCCGAGCAGACCCGAACCATCTTCGCTCGCTGGCAGGAGAGCAAGCGGAGGTTCGGCTGATGGGGAGAGATCGGATCCCCACCATAGCCGACCTGATGCGCTTGCCGGCCGGCGACCGGAAACCGCGCCTACGCAGTCTCGCGCGGTATCACGGAGCGCTATCGGGCGCCGCCATGGCCCGCGGTGGACCGAGGCACGCCGTCACGCGTCAGAGGAATCGCTTGGCCAAGGTCTACGCGCTGGCGTTCAAGCTCGGGATCCAGGGTATCGCGGACGCGCAGGATTATTAGCCAGTCGACAGTATTGGCGCACCACGCCGTCGCTCTAATATCCTGGTTATTTCCCAGGCTTTGGCCGGCTCATCTCATGCCGCCGATTGGCGACTTCCCAGCATTCCATAACTGAGCGTTTCCTGTTCCATATAACACCATTATGCGAAATTAAGGGATCAGTTATTAAGGCTGCTCGGAGATCTAACAAACGGTTCGCTATCAACAGTTTCCTGTCGCTCTGATCAATCAAGCCCCTTGAAGAGGGAGTGATAATTAGCATCTCTGCTCGCATGGCTAGATGCACCGCACCAAGAGAGGGTCATCGCTCAGCAAGTGCTGCAGCGAATTGCCCTGCATGCCGTAGTCGCTTCGGCGGCTACAGAAGCTATGGGTCGTACTCACCTCCCTCGTACGCGCCTTCCTACTCGTCGTCAGGAAGTAGTGGAGGCGGCCGCGGTAGTGGGGGTGGGTCCAGCGGTGGCGGCACAAGACCGCGGTGGTCCAAGTCCGCTTCTTCCGTGCTCTACACGCCTGCCGAGGTGCGCACGCTTACGCCCGTCCGCGAGAGCGTTGAGAAGCGAGCTGCCGTACCAGACCTACGGGACGTCTTCCTATGCCATGCGTGGGACGATCGGAATGGCGCGGCCAAGGAGCTGCACGATCTGCTCGAAGCACGGGGTGTTTCCGTCTGGTTCAGTGAAAAGGACGTCCTCCTGGGCTCTTCACTGCTCCGAGAGATCGACAAGGGCTTGGCCAAGTCGCGCGTTGGGCTCGTGCTGGTAACCCCCGCATTCCTGACTCGCGTCAAGGCAGAGGGTATTGCAGACAAAGAGCTTTCAGCACTTCTGGCGCGTGATCTGCTCGTACCTGTCGTGCACAACACGACGTACGACGCTCTTCGCGAGGTCAGTCCCCTGCTTGCCTCCCGGAGCGGCCTGAGTACCGCAGAGGGCTCGATGGCGAGCGTTGCTACCAAGCTCGCCGAAGTGGCTACCCCGTAGCTCTGCTGCTGCTTCAGGTGCGCTTCCGACGCTGCTTGGTCTTCACCCATGAGCCGTACGCCGCCTCTTGGGTGATCCCCTTCTGACGCGAGCTTCGACGGATTCGCTTCATGGCCGATCGGGTCGGCATGTTCACGCCGGTCCGCTCGACGTGCTCTTTGTTCAGTGCGGCCATTGCCCACCACAGGAGCCCCAGACCGATCAAGCCGAAGACCGCAAGTATCGCTGTTTTTCCCGATAGGGCAAAGCCGCTCTCTGCCTCGCATCCTTTCGAATGCCTCTTCTTTTTTCAAGCTATCTGTGGTGGTCGGATTTCCGACCCCAGGGCACCCACTGGGTGGGTACCCTCCGATCCGCGCTTGAGCCACGCGAGCCATTCCCAATCAATCACCGTCACGACGTTGGGTAGGCTTCGGGCGCCTGTGCCGCGGCGTTCGCGTACCTCGTTACTGACGATACGGAGCACATTGAGCTCGGACGTTGTGAACCGAGCAGCGAAGGCCGGCGGCATGGGGCCCAACGCGGCGAGTCGGTGGCGGCGCTTGATCGCGTTGGAACGAATTGAGACACAGTCTACGGTCGCGGATGCCGGCGTTGGTGCCTCGCCCAAATCACGACGCTGTGGCGGGATCGGATCGAGACGCGGATCTCGCATCGGTGGCCCGACCCGATAAGCGGGAGGCTCGGATCCTGATGGTGGCGGCCCGTATCCCCAGCGCAGTCGAGCTCATGCGCTTCCCCGCCGGCGACCGTGCCCTCGGCTCCAGTGGCTTGTCCGTTGGCACCGCGATCAGGCCGCAGCTCATCCAGGCAGCAGGATCATCGAAGGGCGTCACGCGCCATTTGAACAGCCTACGGAAGGTGATGACTGTGGCAGCGCAGTGCGAGGTCCAGATCTCGTGACGAGGCGGAGCGCGGCAGCGAAAAGCCCGAGCCCTTGAAGGCTCTCTTCACGGAGCCACGCAAAGAGGCTGCCCAAAGGAGGGTGACCCTCCTTACCGGCCCATAGGCTTCAGCCCCACCCCAGTGGGGGCGGGAATATCGCCCCTCGCCATTCAGCGAACCAGCTGTCGACCGCACCACTCTCGCTGCTCGCAGCAACGAATAGATGCACCCCTCCGCCAACGGATCCGCACAGGTTCGAGGTGGAACTCCAGACGGCGGCCGTCCGTGGACGAGCAGCCCGACAGCATCAAGCCGACGTATGGCTAGGCCGGTACTGCCTACGTTGCACCGATCACCATCAACCTCCTGTCTCGGGCCTTCCGGCCGATGCTAGCACCACCCCGGTCCCGCTCCCTCCCGAGGGACACAGCCACACTGCCTCTGCTCCACCAGCCCAAGGGGGCCCATACCCCCAGCCCCATTCATCGCATCCCATTCGCCATTCGCTTCAATCGGCGTCGGCCAGCAAGGGGTAGGGGGTGTCGATTAATCGAAACGCATCACGCGCTCAGGACCGGATGGGAAACCGATTCTCGCGGATTGATAAAAAAAAATCAGGACGGCAAAGTCTGGTGTTGGGCTTAGCGTTCGAGGGCGGTGAGGTAGGCGTCGGAAGCGGGTTCGTGCGACGCGCGCTTGGCGCCTGTCATCGAGGTGACCTGACCGGTATTTTGGACCGAGCCGATTGAGAGGCTACTGCATGGTGGCGGCCATGGGTAGCCGGAAGGCCAGGTCCGGGAAGGTGACAGGCGCGGGCGGCCAATAGTCCAAGGACGAATGCGGTCGAACGCGGTTGTAGGTATTCTGCCACATGCCGATCACGGTCTGTGGCTCCTTGAGCGAGTAGAAGATCTCTTGGCGTAGGCACTCGTCTTTCAGCTTGCCATTGAAGCTCTCACAATAGCCATTCTCCCACGGCGATCCTGGTGCGATGTGCTGGATCTGCGGGCCGGTTTTGGCGACCCATTTCCGCAAAGCCTTCGCGATCATCTCCGGGCCGTTGTCGCAGCGGATGTTTTCCGGGATGCCATGCAGGCACATCGCATCGGCCAGCGCTTCGATCACACCCAGACTGTTGATGCGCCTCGCGACCTTCAGCGCTAGGCAGGCGCGACTGTGCTCGTCGATCAGCGTCAGGATACGTAGGCTTCGCCCGTCATGGGTCTGGCCCTGCACAAAGTCGAAGCTCCAGACGTGATTGCGATGGAGAGGCCGCAGCCGTACGCATGAGCCATCGTTCAACCACAGCCGGCTTCGCGGCCGATGCTTTTGCGGAACCTTGAGCCCCTCACGACGCCAGATCCGCTGAACCCGGTCTTTCCCCACCTGCCAGCCCGCTGCCTGCAGCAGCGCGGTGACGCGGCGATAGCCGTAGCGTCCGTACTCGGACGCCAAGGCGATGATGGCGCGGGTCAGCGCATCCTCGTCAGCCGGTACCGTGGGCACGTAGCGTTGCGTACCCCGGTGCTGGCCGACGATCCGGCAGGCGTGGCGCTCCGAGAGGCCGTACTTCTCCTGGATCGCGTCGACTGCCTGCCGGCGTCGCTCCGGGGCTATAAGTTTCCCGCGGCGACGTCCGCCAACACCTGCTTCTCCAGGGACAAGTCAGCCACAAGCCGGCGCAATCGAGCGTTCTCACGCTCCAGATCCTTCATCCGACGGGCCTGGTCGAACTGCAGGCCGCCGTACTCCTTGCGCCAGCGTGAGTCGCTTTGCTCGGAGATCTCCGCCTCCCGGCACGCTATCGCCAAACTTTTACCCTGCGCCGTCTGCACCTCAATCTGGCGCAGCTTCAGCACCACCTGCTCCGCACCCGTCTTCTGACCTCGCTTCATGTCCAGCTCCTTCAGTCCTGGCTGATCCTCTCAATCAGCCCGGTCCAAAGCCAGCCGGTCAGGTCAGGCCTTCGTCGAGCATTACGATCACTGCCGAGGTCATGAGAGCCTCGGCAACCTCACGCCCGCCGACGTCTACTTGGGACGCGGCGAAGAGATCCTGGCCGAGCGAGAACGCATCAACTGTCAGACCTTCATGGATCGCCTCTTCCGCCACCACACCGAGGGATCAAACACCTAACCTCTCACCCCAGATGGATCAGAGCCTCCGCTCGTGAACTCCGCACACTGTCCCAAATCATCTCACGACGGACAGCAGCTGTTACGCCGCGTCCTCCAGGATCGCAGGCCTGCTCCGCATCGTCCTGCGACCGACGACGCACCGACTGCGGACCCGAGTCTCTCTACGGGAACGGCCGGGCGCCTCCAAATCAGCGGACCGGTTCTCCGGTCGATGCTGCGCGTTAGGTTCTCTGAAACCTTCCTGGGATTCAGGCCGTATACACTGCTTCCGCCCGTCTCGGTCGGTACAACGAGGAAGCGCCTTTCCATGACCCAATCTGATTTTCGTTTGAACTCTGAGGCTCTGGATGCCGATCCGACTCCGCGCCCGATCAACCTCGAGGCGGGACGCCGTGCCTTCCTGCAGACCCTGGGCCTCGGAATGGTCGGCGCCACGCTTCTTGGCTTCGACGCTGGCCGCAACCCGGCCGCGGCGCAGTCGATCACCGATGCCGACATCTTCAACTTCGCTCTGAATCTCGAGTACCTTGAGGCCGAGTTCTACCTTCGGGCCTCCGTCGGCCAGGGTTTGGCCGACGCGGAGGTCCGGGGAACCGGCACCCTCGGTCCGGTTGCCGGCGGACGCGCCGTGCCATTCCAATCCCAGATCATCGCCAACTACGCCAACGAGATCGCTCGCAACGAGCGGCAGCACGTCAACACCCTGCGCGCCGCCCTCGGCAGCAACGCCGTCGCGCGGCCCGCGATCGACCTCGGCTTCGCCTTCACCATCGCCGCCCGCGCCGCCGGCCTGGCCGGCCCCAACGACACCTTCGACGCCTTCGCCAACGAAACCAATTTCCTCTTGGCCGCCTTCATCTTCGAGGATGTCGGCGTCACCGCCTATCACGGCGCCGCGCCGCTCATCAAAGACCCGGCCAATCTCGCCGGCGCCGCAGGCATCCTCGCCGTAGAAGCCTACCACGCCGGCATCATCCGTACGGTGCTCTACAGCCGAGGCCTCTACACCCAAGCCCAGGCCATCTCCGACGCCCGCGACTCGCTGGACGGGGCCAGCGACCTCGACCAGGGCATCGGCAACGCCACCACCTCGAACCTCACCCCGGTGGATTCCAGCGGCATCGCCTTCCAGCGTACCCCCCAGCAGGTCCTCAGCATCGTCTACCTCAACGCTGGGGCCCAGCCTAACGGCTTCTTCCCCAAAGGCCTCAACGGGAACGTAAAGTAACACCGTCCCCGGGTGCGGTCGTCCGACGACTGCTGACCGACGACGCCCGACGCGGTACGCCGCGTCGGGAACCGACCGCCCTCTTCCTACGTCGCGCCCGGGGGCATCGGCAACGTGGATACCCTCGAAAACGTCATCTTAAGAGGCGTCTGCGCCCATACGCCGATGACGCGTATGCTGACGATCCAAACCTGCGGTACCCTTGTAGTCCTCGGCGCCTTCGCCCTGGCCGAGGTCGCAGCTTACGCTCTCGACGCCTCCCCCAACTGGGACCTAGCATGGTATCTCAACGTGGTGGTGTTCCGTTCCTTCGAGCGCGCTCGCGTCGAATCCTCACCCTTGAATGGCGCCTTTGGCCCCTCGACGTTCCCCATCGTTCTGGCGCTGATGGCGGTTGCCGTCGCCTTCCGGCTGATGCGGCTCCGCTTGGCCGTGGCGCTCATGGCCAATCTCAGCTTCGGCGCGGCGCTTCTCCTAGCCCATGCGGGGCTGTCGAGCGAAACTGGGCCGGCGACGGCTTCGCTGTCCGCGATCAGCCTGCGACCCAGAGCTGAGACATGGACGGTGGGCCTGATTATCATTACCTCGTTCGTCGCGTTCGCAACGAGTCATGCCGGCTTCGTCCTGGCGATCTGGCACGACATCATGGGAGGGCGCCCGGAAGTCTCTTCGCTCGCCGACGGGGTGTGATCCTCCCACGCGTCTTGGTTGCCGCAGGCTTGTTCCTGGCCCGCGATGATCATAGCCACGCACGGGAGGTGTCCGCCCTCGTCGGCCAGAACGGCTGGGATCTCGAGCGCTTCGGCACCGAAGCGACGATCCTGCGGGCGCGGCGTGTCACCACGTCCGTTGCAAGCACGGGCGGGCTGCTGCTGTCATGCGCCGGAGCTGACCGGCGCCTGCGCCTGACGTTGCCGGACGCCATCAACGCCGCGTCCGGCGGCTCGGGGGCCGGCCGGCTACTCATGCGGGCAGGCGGCGCGGCATCGACCGCACGCGTGACCGTTCAGGGCAGCGTCCTGACACTGACGGATCAACGGATGATCGACATGGTGCTTCTCGGACTGCGCGCCTCCGCAGCAGCTTCGCGTACGCTCAGCTTGCTTCTCGACCTTGGACCCAGTCCGATCATGCTGGGCCGGTCGATGGCGTTCCATCTTACCTTCGCGTCTACCGCCGGCGACGCGCCGGCCTTTCGCGACGCAGCGGAAGCCTGCGCGCGAGACACTCGAGAGCCCACCCCTGCGACGCCGCGGTAACGAGAACTACGCCTTAGTTCGGTAGTTTCCTGACTTTAGGTCGTACCTGGCGTTGGCACGCGGGAGTGCGTTGCAGCGGCCCGACCGAGTAGGCGACCGTTCGGGGGTCGCACCGCACATTAGTTGTGAGCACACAGTGAAGATCGTCAGTCTGTCAACAATGATGTGCACGGTCCTCGTCGTCGGAGGATGCCAGACGCCGCTCCCCGGAGAGACGGTCGTCTCCAGTGATCCTCCCGTCTTCGACACGGGCATTCTCACCTCGAACGAGACCAATCGCCTCGGCCGGGCCGACCTCGCCGCGGGAAACTACGGCATGGCCGAGCGGCATTTCCGCGAGGCCGTGGAGAAGGATAAGAACGATGCACCGTCCTGGATCGGGCTCGCCGCAGCTTACGACAACCTTTCGCGCTTTGAACTCGCCGATCAGGCCTACGCCCAGGCTGTTGGACTCCTCGGCGAAACTCTCGAAGTGGTCAACAACTTGGGATATTCCTATCTGTTGCGGGGCGACAAGCGTCGGGCGTTGCAGCATTTCGAACGTGCCCTGAGGCTCGACCCGACCAACGCCGTCGTTCGCAACAACATCAAGATCTTGCGCGCTGGCGAGCGGCCGAACCGGGCTGTCCCGCTCTAGGACCGCGGAACAACTACAAGGCTCAATCGCGCGTATGCGCTGGGGCGGTTGGGATATGGTAGACTTGAACAGGCGATATACGTTGCCGCTCGAGGACTCGTAGACGCTTTGCCTAATGCAATCTCGAGGCCCGCTCCCGGGGGCTTAGCTGGTTATAAATTTTATAGACCCAAAATTACTTCCTCGACGCAACATAGGTTATGGATATGGCCGCCGGCGCCACATAGCCTAGGCATGTTTTTGCCCGGGCCAGGCACCTGCACGACAAGTGTTATCGGCTTAAGCAAAAAATTGCACTTGATCATTGAACGGAATGTCCTAGCTTGGCACAGTATATCTGCGGTCGTTAGGCGACTAGGGCTACAGATATCATCGTGCAGCTGGAGCGACACACCGTGACTCATCATCTGACGCGTGGGGCCAGCAAGGCTCTGACCTCGCAAGACAACACTGTCGATTTTGCGGCCGGACGCCGTGCTTTCATACAGACCGTAGGGCTCGGCGCCGCGGGCGTCGCCGTTCTCGGCGGACTGGATGTTCAGCCGGCAGCAGCGCAGTCCGCCCAGACCGACATCGACATCTTTAATTTCGCGCTCAATCTCGAGTATCTTGAAGCCGAGTTCTATCAGCGTGCCGCCTACGGTCAGGGTCTGTCAGCCGCGGATGTCGACGGCGTTGGTAACCCGGGGCCCGTGTCGGGCGGTCGACAGGTGCCGTTCGCAGACCCGAACATTCGCAAGATCGCCGTCGAACTCGCCAACGACGAGCTCGCGCACGTCCGCACCTTGCGCCGGGCGCTCGGGTCCAATCGCGTCGCACGCCCAGCGATCGATCTCAACTTGGCGTTCACTTTGGCCGCGCGCTCCGCTGGGCTCGTCGGGCCGAACGACGTCTTCGACGCCTATGCGAACGACGCAAACTTCCTGCTCGCGTCCTACATCTTCGAGGATGTCGGTACGTCCGCCTATCTTGGCGCGGGGCCGCTGATCAACGATCCGGCGAACCTGTCCGGCGCGGCGCGGATCCTGGCGGTCGAAGGCTATCACGCCGGGGCCATCCGCACCGAGCTCTACGTTAACGGCTTTTACGCGCAGGCGCAGGCGATCTCGAACGCCCGCAATTCGTTGAACCCAGGAACCAACCTCGACCAAGGCATCGGCGATGCCAACACCGCCAACATCGTCCTGACGAACCCCACGACCGGCGTCACCCCGGGGCGGACCACCACCCAGGTGCTGAACATCGTCTATCTGAACGCTAATACCCGACCGACCGGCTTCTTCCCGAATGGCCTCAACGGAACCATCCGCTAAGCCGAACGCAATTTTTCCATTCAGGATGAGGTATTTTCGATCATGACTCAAAATATGCCCCGCTTCGCCAGCGATGTTTTCCGGCCGGCCGACGGTCCGGAGGTCAGTGTTGCCCAGGGACGCCGCGGCTTCATACAGGCCCTAGGCCTCGCCGGGCTCGGAGCCGCCATCCTTGGTGGAAGCGCTACGACCGCCTCCGCGCAGGCCGCGCCGAGCGACTTAGACATCGCCAACTTTGCTCTCAACTTCGAGTATCTCGGCGCCGAGTTCTACCTGCGGGCCTCCGTCGGGCGCGGCTTGACCGACGCCGAGGTCAGTGGGTCCGGCACGCTTGGTCCCGTCTCGGGCGGTCGGCAAATCACCTTCGCAACGCAATACATCGCTAACTTCGCCAATGAACTCGCTCGTGATGAGCGGGCTCACGTCAACAGCCTCCGTGCGACGATTACCAACGTCCTTAGCGGCACGCCGATCGCGCGTCCCGCGATCGACTTGGCTTTCGCCTTCACCTTGGCGGCCCGCTCGGCAGGGCTGATCGGGCCGAACGACACCTTCGATCCCTACGCCAACGAGAACAACTTCCTCCAAGCGGCATTCATCTTCGAGGACGTCTGCGTCACAGCTCTCGCCGGCGCCGCGCCGCTGATCCGCAACAAGACCTTCCTCGCCAACGCCTCCGGCTTCCTCGCAACGGAATCGTACCAGGCCGGGGCCATCCGCACCTTCCTGTATTCGCGCAACCTTCTGCAGCAGGCCGGCCTGATTTCTGGCGCCCGCGACGCGGTCGACGGTCCCCAGGTTGACGATCAGGGCATCGGCGACAACGCGACGATCAACATCACGCCGACCGATGTCGACGGCCTCGTCTTCGCTCGTACGCCGCAACAGGTGCTTCGGGTGGCCTACCTTAACGCTAACGGGACGCCGACCGGCTTCTTCCCCAACGGAACGAACGGTACGATCCGGTAGCTTCCAACCGACCGGCGCAGACGAGAAGGGGGCAGCACCGTCGCAGGTGCTGCCCCCTTCTCGTCGAGCAGCATCGCTCCCGTTACCCCGGTCCCGCTCATCGACCCTCCACACTTGCGGCCTCAGCGTCCGCGGGCGATCGCAGCGTTCCGCGACTCTGTGGATTCTCCCAATTCGCATCCGGCCACGGCGTTCGCCGACAGCACCCCCGTAAGCCATGCCTGACGTCGGACCCGTGCCGCTCAGTGCGCGGGTGTCAGTCCGTTTCGACGAGCTGCACCACGTGTCGCAGCTTGCCGTCGTCCTCGGCGGGCGTGAGCAGGCCAACGAATTCGACCAGCGTCGCGCCGAGATCCGACGGTTCGGTGACGAAGACCTTGGCTACCCTTCGCGAAAGGTTTGCGGCGGTGGCCGCGTTAGGGAAGGCCGTGCAATCCGCGATCGACAGGTAGAGGATGCGTCGTCGCACCTGCGTTGGCGGCAACGTTCCGGCATAACAAATTGGCGCTGCGCGCTCGCGTAGGGGACTGCTCGCCGGCCCCCCAGTCGGGATCGTCGCCGTTGCGGAACCGTAGCTACGGGTATCGACGGGCTTGCCCTCGCTGCTTCGGTCGAGGCCGAGCTCCCGCAGATACAGATCCCAGCGTGTAGGCGACTCTCGCAGCCGCGCCTGAAGGTCCGGCGACTTGTTGTCGTGGTTCCATAACACGTACTCGTCGAGCGCAGAGCGCGCCCCGAGGCTGCCGACCGGTCCGGCCGTGCGCCAATCCCCCGCCCCCTGGTCCCAGGGAGCGGACAGCTTTAGGCCTTGGAAGGCGCTGTCGCGCGGCAGGGCGAACGGCGGCGCCGTACTGTAGCCGTTGATCGGCGACGCACAGGTCTCGTAGCGCCGCCCCTGCACCACGATCGGTGCCGGAGGATAAACGGCGAGGTCGGGAGCCACCGGTCCGGCGCGTCCGAAGTAGCGGTCGAAGCGGATGTTGAGCGCGTCGTCGTATTCAGCGGGCGCGACATTGGTGCGCAGGGCGACGCCGTCGCCGTAGCAGAACTGGGGCCTGTCGCCCGCCAGGTCTTGCAAGCTCTGACGCGTCCCGACGCGGTCGGGGCGGTCGAGGAGCGCGATCGATCCGGCGACGCGGTTGCCATCCATGCGTAGGAGGTACTGCCGTCCGGGGCGCGCAGTCGCCGCGAAGGCGTCCGGGTCAGGCTGACACAGGACGGCGGGGGTCACGTCGCAGGCGTAGTACTGCGATTCAGCGATGGCGCGGCGTCGCACGCGTGCCGGACGGCCCCCCAGCAGGGCGAGCAGGCTCGCATCGAGCGAGACCTCCGACGTCGTCGCCTCCGCATAGACCGCGGAGGCGCCCGCGGTCTCGGCGAGGGGGTTCGTCGCGCCGGCTTTGAGGTCCGAGAGGTTGGCTGCGAATCGCAGGCTGAGGCGCCGCCCGCCGCCTAGGTCGGCCAGCGTGACACGGTTGTCGAGCGCGAGCGCGGCGCCGCGCGCCGCCGCTATGGCGCCGGCGGAGCGATCGAGGCGGTTTGCAGCGGCGAGCGCCGCGGCATCGGCTATCGCGGCTGCCTGCGTGTCGAGTATCAGGAGCCGCGCTCCGTCCACGGCCAGTCCGACGAGGCCGAGCAGGGCTGGGATACAGATGGCGAAGAAGACGAGCACGAAACCGGCTTCGTCCTGCCGGACGCTCGCCGCGCGCCGCAGCATCTGCCGAGATCGTGGCGGATCGGCGATCACCGGGATGTAAGGTCCTCGCCGGGGATCGTCGCGGAAGCGCGCAACGGGAGGCGGCGTCCGATCAGGTCGCCGAGGAAGAGGGACTCGTACTCAAGGCCAATGAGACGAATGGTGACGTCCACCGGTACGGGCGGCGGCCGGCCGACATAGCCGAGAGCGTTGGTCGCGTAGCTCACCTGCACGTTCTCCGAGCGGATGCCTGGCAATACGGCTCGCATCGCTGCGAGGATCGGCGCGAGCCGCCCGCCCGACGGGGTGAAGCCGCAGGCATTCCCGTGGCACGTACAGCCAGTAGAAAGATCGCACGTCACGGCGAAGGTCGGGCAGGGGCTCGGATCCCGCCCGGCCGGCAGACAGCGCAGGCCCGGCGGGAGGTCCCGCCAGTAGGCACCACTCTCCGTGCGGACCAGGCCGGGACCGGTGGCGACGGGATCGGACACGATCGCGCGACGGACGCCGAGCTGGACCGCCTTGGCTGCCAGATTCAGGTTCCAGGCGTAAAAGCTCACCTCCATGAGGCCAAACACGAGTAGCAGGATGAGAGGCAGGACGAGCGCAGCCTCGATCAATGCGGCCCCGTCCTCGCCGATCAGGACCTGCGGCGCGTCATTCCGCAACGCGAGCCTCCTGATGGATGGCCGTCAGCCTCATCGTCGGGCTTAGACCGACCCAGCTGAGCATGTCGACGGACAATACGACTTCCGCCATCATCATCACGGTGCCTGAGGGCGGATCCGGAAGGGGATAGACTCGCACCTGGGACAGCGCGAGGCGCGTGTTATCGACGATTTGATCGGTCGCGAGCGCCACCGCGTGGGCCGCGCCGGCCGAGCAGACAGAGCGGCAGGTCGGGTCCGGCACACGTGCGAGGTAGCGCGTCCCTCCGCGAACCGCCTCCGTGATGGCGGACTGGACGAGGAGCGCCCGACCGAGTTCGAACCCGCCGGCGAGCAGCGCCAGCAGCAAAGGCAGTACCAGAGCGAATTCGAGGATCGCCGCGCCCTCCTCGCACCGGTTGAGTGCCCTCTGACTTGTCGTGCTCGTGGCGGGCATGGCGGCCGTCAACGAGCCAGAACGTGCATTATCCGCATCACCGCCGGAGCCAGAACGGCAATCAGCACGACGGGGAAGATGAAGAGGCCGAGCGGAAGCGTCAGCTTCGGTGGGAGCGCCGCGGCCTTCTCCTCAGCGCGCGCCATGCGCTTGTCGCGCATCTCATCGGAGAAGACGGTAAGGGCCTGAGTCAGGTCGGTGCCGAGTTCGATCGTCTGTTGAAGCAGGGCCGCGAACGAGCGCGCCTCGCGAAGGCACAGGCGTTCGGCGAGCGTTCGCAACGCTTCGCCCGTGCTTTTGCCGGCGCGCATCTCCCCCGCCATGAGGTCGAGATTGGTGCGGAACTCGGCGTCACCGCGGCCGAGCTCCCGCGCCGCCCGTTGCAGCGCCGCTTCCAGGCTCAAGCCTGCATTGATGCACACCACGAGCATGTCGAGGAAATCGGGGAACGTCTGGCGGTAGCGCACCTCCAGGATCCGTTGGCGGCGGCTCAGGTAGGCGCGCGGTAGATAGTAGGCGACGGCGAGAAGCGTTGCCGTCAACGCCGCCTGTTCCATGAGGCCGAAGACCGGCAATAGGACGGCGCCGGCTGCAAAGCCGGCGAGCGGCAGGAACGAGAGCAGGGCGATGCGGGACAGAGCAAAGGTCGTCACCGCGGACGGCTCAAAGTATCCGGCGCGGATCAGCTCGGCTCTGAGGACCCGTTGCGCCGCCGGATCGAAGCCGAGGCGGACCGGGTCGATCCATGGCCCACGCGTCTCCTCGCCCTCGGGGAAGTCGCCCGTGGCGAGGACGCCGTAGCGGCGGCGCACGCGGTCGCGCTGCCCGACCAGCCGAATCCCCGTGGCGGCGAGAAGCGCTCCGGATGCGAACACCAGGATCGTAATTAGGAGCAGGGTCACCGGGCTACGGCCCACTCAGACGCGATCACGGCGCTCAAACCTTTAAGTTCACCAGCCGGAGAATCACGGCGTTGCCGATCAGCAGGAGGACGAGGCTGATCGCCAGAACCGTGCTCGAGGACGGGCTCTTCCAGAACTCGGCATAGTACGCCGGGCTGAGGATGTTGATCAGGGCGAACAACCCTACGGGCAGGATGCTCAGGGCGTAGCCGCTGAACCGACCTTCCGCCGACAGGGCCCGGACTTTGCGCGTCAGGCGGAAGCGGTCGCGCAGCATGCGCGAGAGGCGAGCCAGGATCTCGCCCAGGTTGCCACCCGTTTGATGGCCGATCGAGACCGCGGCGACGACGAAGCGCAACTCCGGATAGCCGACGCGCTGGTAGAGGTTCTCGAGGGCTTCGGTGAAGCTGCGCCCGTAATTGACTTCATCGACCACGAGCGCGAACTCGCTTTTGGCCGGCTCGGGCATCTCGCGGGCGACCAACGCCATCGAGACGGGCAGAGGGTGGCCGGCGCGCAACGAGCGTGTGATGACGTCGAGGACTTCCGGCAACTGCTCGCCGAAGCTGGCGATGCGCCGCGCGCGCTTCACGCGCAGCCAGGCGAGCACAAGGCTGCTGGCGGCGATCAGCGCCGCGAGCAGCCGTAAGGGGGCGCTAGGCAACGGCAGGACGACGAACAGCACGACGGCCAGTCCGGCGACGAGGCTGCCGAGACCCGCCGGCGTCATCGCCGTCCCGGATTGCAGGAAAAGGCGCGCTAACGCCCGGGCCGGTGCGGACGTGCCGAGCCGCGAGGCGCGGCGACGGAGAGCCGCGGGCTCGTCGGGCATGGTGTCGCCTGCGAGCGCATCGAGGCGCCTGCGGGTCGCGCTCCGTCCCTTGAGGAGAGTCGAGGCAGCAATCTGGCCCTGTTGGACGGCGAACGCCACCCCGGCGAAGACCGCGAGGTAGATCAGTAAGGATCCGACCGACATGGCGTTACAGCGCTGCTCGGGGATCGAAAAAAGCCCCTGGCATCTCGACGCCCTGCGCGCGGAGCTCGGTCAGGAACTTCGGTCGCACGCCGGTGGCCCGGAACTGTCCGACGACGCCCCCGCGATCGTCCACACCTTCGCGCGCGAACGTATAGATTTCCTGCATCTGGATGACATCGCCCTCCATGCCGGTGATTTCGGCCACGCTGGTGACGCGACGCTTGCCGTCGGTCATGCGCTGCAGCTGGAGGATGAGGGTGATGCCCGACGCGATCTGGCTGCGCACCGACGACACCGACATGTTAGCGGCGGCCATGCCGATCATCTGCTCGATGCGCGACATCGCATCGCGAGGCGTGTTGGCGTGCACCGTAGTCATCGAGCCCTCGTGGCCCGTGTTCATCGCTTGGAGCATGTCGAACGCTTCCTCGCCGCGGCACTCGCCAAGGATGATGCGGTCGGGTCTCATGCGCAAGGCGTTCTTCAGGAGCTCGCGCTGGCGGATCTCGCCCCGCCCCTCGACAGATGGCGGCCTAGTCTCCAGGCGGGCTACATGGGGCTGCTGTAATTGCAGCTCCGCCGCATCCTCGATGGTGATGAGCCGCTCGGTCGATGGGATGTAAGAGGACAGGGCGTTGAGCATGGTGGTCTTGCCCGAGCCCGTTCCGCCAGAGACGACGAGGGAAATGCGGCCCTTCACCGCCGCCTTCAGCAGCTCGGCGATCGCCGGCCGCAGCGCACCGAGCTCGACCAGCCGCTCCATCAAGATCGGCTTCTTGGAGAACTTTCGGATCGACACCAGCGGTCCGTCCACCGCTACAGGACGGATTGCGACGTTGACCCGCGAGCCGTCGGGCAAGCGTGCATCGACCATCGGCGAGGATTCGTCGACGCGGCGGCCAACGGCGGCGACCATCTTGTTGACGATACGCAGGAGGTGCGCCTCGTCCTTGAAGCGGACGGGACTGAGTTGAAGTTGGCCGCCCCGCTCCACGTAGACCGACATGTGCGCGTTGATGAGGATGTCGGTGACGCTCGGATCCTTCAAGAGGGGCTCAATCGGTCCCAGGCCGATCATCTCGTCAACGATGTCGGCGGCGAAGGCCTCCAACTCGCGTTGATTGAGCGTAAGCCGCTCCTGGGTCGCATAGTCCGCAACGTAGCGGACCACCTGCCGGGCGAGATCGCTCGCGGACAGCTTGTCGATCAGCGCAAGGTTGAATTCGTCGATGATGCGCCCGTGGAGCCGGACCTTAGCATCGATCAGCGCCGTCACGGGCGTCGACGTCAGCGGCGGAGCGTCAGGCAGGATAGCACGGGGCGCGATCGCGGCCGGAGCCGATTCCGGTGTCGTCTCGTTGGTAGCCGGTCGGCCGGGTGCCTCGCGCCAGCGGTCGGAGAAACCCGGTCTCATGCGGCGATCCCCTGCCGACCGCGCGCCTTGCGGGGATCGGTTTCCCGAGCGTCGGCCTCGCCGCCCTTCGCGGCGGCGGCCGAGCCAGCGACGAGCCCCTCAATCCAGGTCGCGAGGCGACGAATGTCGCGACCGACGCGGCTGTCGGGGGCCGACTCGAGCAGCGGGCGCCCGGAATCGGAGGCGTCTTCGAGGGCAGAGCCGTCACGGCGCACGAAGAAGAGGCGATGCCCGTCAAGCACCCGCTCAATTTCGGGACGGCGCTTAAACCGTCCGAAGAGGTCAGTGCAGACTTGGTTGACCGCCACGGCGCGCTTGCCCTCGGGAACACCCAGGTCGGCGACGTGCGCCAGCCGAAGGGATAGGCGGCGGAGGGCCGGCACGGTGGTGGTCCCGGTTACGACGACGGCGTCCGAGCCCTGGATCAACGTGTCGGTCCACGCGAGCCAGGTCTCGGGCAAGTCAAGAAGGATCGCGTCGTAGCGAGCGCTGATCGCGTCGATGAACGTGAAGATGAGGCCCGGTCCGACCTCTTCGGCGCCCGAGGCGCGCATCGGGCTCGCGAAGATGTCGAGGCGGTTCGCGTAGCGGCTGGTGAAGACCTCGATGAGTTGCTCGTCCAGGCGCTCGGGGCGTCCTACGATCTCAGCGATGTCGAAGCGGGGCTCGACATCGAGGCAGTCGGCCAGCGTGCCTCCCTGAAGGTTTAGGTCGAGGACGGCGACGCGTGCGCCTCCCCGACGAGGGTTGGCGAGCCGGTTGGACAAGTGAACCGCCGCCTCAATCACCAAGGTCGTGTTGCCGACCCCGCCCTTGCTCGGCAGGAAGCTGACGACCCGAGCGCCTCCGTCGCTGTGAGCGGGCGCGGAAAAGCCGAGCGCCACCTCCGCAAGCTCCACCTCGCAGCTTCCCCACTGTATCCATTCGCCCGAGCCGGAGCGCACCAAGGCCTTGTAGGCCTCCGGTACGACGGTGTCGGCGACGAGGACCACGAAGGCTTGCCCGGCTGCCTGCACGGCGAAGTCCGCGGCCTCGAATGCGAGGGAGGAATCTGCCACCAAGACGAGCGCCCGCGGCGTCGCCAGGAACTGCTTGTCGATCCTAAGTGCATCCATCGCGGCGAGCGTTGACACGGTGAAGCCGAGATCGGCGGCGACCGAGCCGAGCCGCGCGGCCGCTTGCGTATCCGCACCAACGATGAAGCATCGCACTGGAAGACCTGTACCTGTTGTCCGTTCTCACGATAGGCGCCGCGGCCTGTCGCCGGTGCCGGGTCGGCGATCAGCCCGATCGCCGACTGCTGATCACCGCTCGGCGGCAACCGTGTAGGATTCAGTCTTCGAACCATTCCGGATGACATTGATCACCGATCCGGGTGGCGGCGCTTTGGCGGCAGCAGGAGGCCCCATTGACGCCATAGCCGAGGGGCGATTGAGCTCCCGCATCCGCGCTTCCATCTCAGATAGGCGCTGCGCCGCCTTCCGGTCGGCTTCGGCGCGCGCTTCGTCGTCGGCCTTTCGCATCAACTCGAGCCGCTTCTCCAGCTCGGTAATGCGGTCGCGCTCGATCGTTTCGCCCGAACCGAGGTCGCTCGCCGTGACGCGGATGCTCGGCCTGTCGTCGGCTTCGTTGGCTTGGCGCAGGACAAGGGACAACCGCCCGATACCCTGCGCGAGCACCACCTTCTGAGCGTGCTGAGGCGTCAACTCCAGGGTAACGGCTCGCGCCACCGTCGGCTTATCCTGGCCTTCTGTTGCGATCTGGTCGACTGCGAGTACCTTGGCGTTCTGAAGTAGCACGTCGGCGAAGGCTGCCGAGTCCAGGCCCCCGTTCTCGCCGCGGGTTAGGATCACGTCGACGCGGTCGCCGGGCAGGACGAAGCCCGCGACTCCCCGCACCTCGTCGACGCGGACCGTGACTGCGCGCATGCCTTCATCGAGTTGGGTGGACAGCGTCGCGCGCTGGTTAGGTGCCGTCACCCGGGGCGCGAGGATTGGCTCGTTGCGCTGAATGCTCGCGAGGGCGAGGCGGCGCCCGTCGCGCACCAGGTCGCCGACATGTGCGAAGGATCCGTCCAGCGGATCGGCAGCATGCCATGCCACCTCGCGAAGATTCTCCGGAGTCAGAACGGCGCCTGCAGCGATCGGTCCGCGGGCGACGACGATGGTGCGGCCGACCACTGCAGGACGCCCCTGAATGAGTCCATGCGCCAGGAAAGCGGCTAGCAGCCCGAAAACCAGAGCGATCAGCAGCGTGATCCTGGGTGAGAGCCTCACGGCTGCTCACACGGGGCGGATGGGTTCGAGATCTTGCAGCTTATCTTGGCGAACTGGGCGTTGATGCTGGTCCCCGTGGCGGAGACGCCGACGATGGCCACCAGCGCGATCAGCGCCACGAGGAGAGCGTATTCCACCATGGCCGCACCGTCCTCATCCCTCAGGAAATCTCTCACGAAGGAACGCATACCCAATTCATCCTGCCCTTGCTCGGCTACGACGCCTGCCGTCGGCCTCATCCTACGAGGGTAAGGCCCGAGTGGATTCACGATTGCTTAACCCTTCGGGCGAGTCAATTACATGTCCGTACGTGGCCCGAAGGTCCGAACAAGGAGGCCGCTCTCCCCCGTGAGGAACTATAACAAGGCACGCTGCAGCCCCATCACCACGAGCCATGCGGCAACGATGCATGGTCCGAAGGGGATGCGTGTTCGCCCGTTCGTCGTCCGTGACGGCACGAGTCCAAAGCGGGCTCCCGCGGCGTAGAGCAGCACGGCGCAGAGCAGCAGGATGGCGAAAGCGAGGGCGCTTTCCGGTCCGAGCCAGAGAAGCGCAACGCCAAGCAGCTTAGCATCGCCGCCGCCGATCATCCGAGCCGCGAACGCACCGATCAACAGGGCGAAACCGAACGCAGCGAAGGCGGCGTGGGCGAGGAGCAGCCCCACATGGCCCTGCAGGAGACAGGCGCCGAGAAAGCCGCCCGCAAGAAGCGTGACGGCGCGGTTCGGGATGCGGAACCGCCGCAGGTCCTCCATCGCTGCCCAAACTAGGACGGCGGCAACGGGCAGGTCGATCAGCACCGGGCCGAAGCCTCCATCGCCCCCATGGATCAGCGGATCACGCGGTCGTGCAAGCTCGCCGTCGGCGGGTCGGCGCGCATCAGAAGGGCGGCCGCCCTTGCGGCGCAGGTGCCGTCTCGAGCCCGCCCACGGTCCCATCGTCCATCGAACATCCTCGCATCGCACGCGCCCTACCGGAAACCGGACCCTCCGATTGGCGGTGCGTTGGACGACCCAACGGGCACCGGAGGCGGAAGCGGGCCCGCGCTCGCGCCTGGTCCCGAGCCCGGGTTGCGGTAGCGTTCAATCGCGTGCTGAGCGCGCTCGCCGCTCGCGTCCCGGTCATACTGTTGGGCGTGAGCCGGCCACGGGTCGATGACGTGCTTGGCGATGTTGGCTTGGACGGCCTCGCCCGAGCCGACCGTGAGCGTGTCGCGGCGGGCCAGATAAGTGTCCTGGCATCCTGCCGTCAGCACGCAGACGAGGGCAGCGGTGAGACAGCGCGCCGGATGGCGCCAGGGCATCGTAGCCGCCATCAACGCACCAGGATCTGTGACCCGGCCTCGGGGGCCGGGACGATGTGCCCGTGAGGTCCAATGGCGCCACCACGCGACGTCACGAAGGTGCGCGTGTCACGGGCGATTTCCATCTTGCCGTTGACGAACAAGTCGACGTCGTTGGCCGGCAGCGTGGTGTCGAGCGGCGACGCGAGCACTTGGCCGGGCTTGGCCGGGTTCACGAGCGCGGGCGTCACGATGACGACCAGCTCCGTCTCGCTGTCCTGGAAGGACGGGCTGCGGAACAACGCCCCCAGCACCGGCACCGAGCCGAGCCACGGCAGCTGCTCGATGGTGCGCGTTGACTGGGTCTGGAGCAGTCCGGCGATGGCGAAGCTCTGCCCGTCGCGCAACTCGACGCTGGTGCGCGCCCGGCGCTTGGTCAGGCCCGGCACGGAGACGCCGCCGCCGACGCCGACAGCGAGCGTCGGGTCGATCTGGCTGACCTCCGGCTCGAGTTGGAGGTTGATCTGGCCGTTGCGCAACACCGTTGGGGTGAAGGCGAGCCTCACGCCGAACTCCTTGTAGGAGACCGTGATCTGCGGCGAGCCATTGAAGGTCTGGTTGGCGATCGGTATCGGGATCTCGCCGCCGGCGAGGAACTCCGCCCGTTCCCCGGACTGCGCGATGAGGTTCGGCTCGGCCAATCGCCGCAGCAGCCCTCTTGTCTCTAGGGCGCTGATGAACACGTCGAGCTGGCGCGACGAGCCGCCGAACGACTGCACTAGGGTTCCGAACGGCACGCCGCCGGTAGTCGCGGCGCTGACCGCCGTACCGACAAGCCCCGACAGGAGCCCGGTGCCCGGGTTCTGAGTGCTCGTCGCCTGGTTAAGGCCACCGAAATTGCCGACCGCGGCCAGCGTCCGCGGGCCGCCGAACTCGAAGCGCGCGCCGATCTCTCGCCCTGCCGTACGGTTCACCTCTACGAAGCGGACCTTGAGCATCACCTGCTGCGGGGACTTGACCCGAGTTAGGTTGATGGTGCCCGGGGGGGCAACCTGCATCGCGCGGTCGACGGCGGGCCCATCGGATGCGACGCCGCCCAGGATCAGACGATCGCCCTGGCTGCCCACGGTCAGGCTGCCCTGGCCGGTGCTCTGCCGGACCTGCGAGGTGATCGCTTCGACGTCGGGACGCACCTCAATGTCGAGGAGGCCGACGAGCCGTTTCTCGGCATCAATCAGCGATACGTTGGTCGTGCCGGTCTTCTTTCCCAACAGGTAGATCGTCCGATCGCTGATCGGCACGACGTCGGCAATCTCCGACGACCCGACTAGAACGTCTGCGAATGCGCTGTCGACCTTGATGGTCTGGGATTTGTTGACGGTCAGCTTGAGCCGGCTGAGGACGGCGTTGCCGCCGGAGCGAGGAACTGCTCGAACCTGAGCCGCGGCCGGTGCGGAGACCATCAACGCGACCGCCGCGAGGCAGGCTAGGGCGCCAATCGCCCGTCGGTGATGTCCGAGAAGGTCTACGGTCCGTTCGGCCACGGCTGCTACCTTGAGAACGCATCACATGCTTTAACCGGACGTTAACGAGTGTCCGAGCGCAAACCTAGCCGTCGACGCAGCCCCGTACGCAATTGCACGTTCGGTGAGGCTAAGGAGACACGCTTTGCCTTATGATAGCTTTTCGACGACATTTGTTGCCGTCTCTTCAGCCTTCTGATTAGTCGCCCCATCCAACGTGGACTCAGGGTAAAATGCACGGCCGGAACTAAGTCCGTGTATCGGGCAGCACACAAAAATTCAGTTTTCATGCGCTTCTTTCGTAGAAGATCCGCTCAGACCTTGAACCATGCGCCAATTAGCGAGGCCGAATTATCGGTCGTCGACGCCGTGCAAGCTTCCGGCCTCTTCGAATCAAACCCTATTTGCTGCGCAACCGAGAAATTCGTTCCTTCCGGGCGGGGCCGCTCGTTCATTTCTGCTAGTACGGTATCCACGAACATCGCGATCCGGGTCCGAACTTCGATACGCGTGCATATCTGAACTTCCTCCCCGAGGCGGGAAAGCTCACAGCCCCGACATTCCTGCACGTCCTCGGCAGCGAGCACATCGAGGAGCTTGGTCTCCGGCTTGCGAAAGACATTGGATCACTGCGCTTCCTCTTGGAACGCAGCGGCTTGTTCGACGCCAAATGGTACAAAGCCCGGAACCCCGACCTGGTGGGCGTTGGCCTGGATCCAATCTCGCATCTGCTGGACCACAGGATGCGCGAGTGGCGCGATCCCGGCCCGGGCTTCGAAACCGCCCTCTATGCTGGGAGCGATCCGTCATTCCTGGCGTTGGGCCCCTCCCTTGGAGCATGTCCTGCGGATCAGCCGCGCGGCCGGCTACACCGCCACCGGGCTGCCGAAATACGAGCGATGGGTCCGACGCTTCCTGGCTTTAAGGGCGACGGATGAGGCGCGCATCGTCGCTGCGCAGCGGTTCGGCCCATACCGGCCGTCGCGTGGTACGTTTCGCCAAACGAGGCCGACAACGACGCGGTGCGGGCGGCCCTCGCCGCCCAAATCAGAGCCGAGCCACTCCTCGTGGGCGGTGGACCGGGCGCGACGCTCGCCGGCCTCGCCGACGGCACTGTGTTTATCGTCATCGGGAGCGGCGTGCGTTTGCGCCCGCAGGCCTCGTATGTCTTCGCCCGCGCCCTCGAACACTTCAGGATGCTGGCGGCCTCCAGCGACAATGACAGGATCGACGATGCGGGCGTGTACGGCCATCCGGTCTTCAAACCAGCGATGGCCCCAGACTTAATGGCACGGCTCCCCTATGCCGGGCCGGTCGTCGCCCTGGCGCTGACGGTAGAGACCCGGGCTTGTCCGACCCAGGCGTTTAGGACGGCCGATCCCTCGGCGGCCCGAGCCCGCCTCCTGCTTGGCCCGCCCGCGACGCGCGTGATGCGAGTGCTGATGCCGTTATATAGCCTCCTCGATCGGGCCGTTTCCGAAGATGGGGAGGAGGTCGTCTACGAGTCCGTCGCCGCGCTTGGCCTGCCGGCATCGACGCCCCATCCGAACTCGTCGACGGAGAAGACCTGGCCCCCGGTGAGGATTGTCATCCCGACCCCCGACCGGCCCGAGTTTCTGGAAGCCTGCCTCGATAGCCTCTTCGAGCATCCGACCTGTCCCCGCGAGCGGATGCGGCTCGTCATGGTCGACAACGATTCCACGGACGCCGCAGCGCTCGCCTCCCTCGACGCTTTCGCAGCCCGTCCTTGCTGTGCCGTCGTATCATCGCCGGGGCCGTCTAATTTCGCCAAGATTTGCAATGATGGGGCAGCTTGGTCTGAAGGCGAGATATTGGTCTTTCTGAACAACCACACCATGATTCTACAACCTGACTGGCTGGACAAGCTCGCCCACCAAGCTGCGCGGCATGAAATCGGCTTGGTCGGAGCGCAGCTGCACTACCCGGATCGGACGGTGCAGCACGGCGGCGTCATCTTGGAAATTGAAGGCGTCGGCGGTCACCGCCTGGTCGGCTTCAAGGCAGACCGGGCGGTCCAGCGCGACGTCACGCGCGAGATGATCGCGGTGACGGGCGCATGCCTCGTGATCCGCGCCGCGGTATTCGAGGAGCTCGGCGGCTTCGATGAGCGACTGGGCGTGGCATTCAACGACACAGCGCTGTTCGTGCGCGCCCACGAAGCCGACTATCGAAACCTCTACATCGCCGAGCCGCTCCTGATCCAGCACAAGTCGAAATCGCGCGGGTTCGACGACTCCTCCCACAAGCTAGCCCGACAGCGTCGCGAGGCAACCTACGTGCGCGAACGCTACGGGGCGGTTCCACGACGATCCCTCCTACTGCCCCAACCTGTCGCTGTAGAACGTCCGCCACCTTGCGGTCCCGCCGCGGGTCGTACGTCCGTGGCGGCGGTCAAGGCCAAGCGCGCGCAGGCCGCGGATCACGTCGTCCGTTCATGGGATCGGGTACGGCGTCGCCGAGGTGGTGGCGCAGCAGGCCGCGTTCCTCGTCTGCTTCGGCGGGGAGGTCATCGTCGGCGGCCCGACCACTCGTCGGGACCGTCCCTATTGGGGATGCCGCCGGGTCGCGATCTCGACCTCAATGGACGCGGCCGCGCTCGCCGTCGAGTGCATCATCGCGCATACGCTACCCTTCTTCTTAGCGAAGCGCTTCCTAGGCTCCGGACTCATAACTAGTAGCTGACGGTTGCGGCGATGCAGACGCCAGTCGGGTAGTCGATGGCCGACCGGTCGTATCGCGTGGCGACGCGGCGCAAGTCCTTGAAGCGTCCGAGCATCCGCTCGATGGCGTTGCGGCCCTTGTACAGGACCGAGGAGAAGCACGGCTTCCATTGCCGATTGGACTTGGGCGGGATGTTGGGCGCCGCCCCCGTCACTTCGATCTGATGACGGATGGCATCGCTGTCGTCGCCCTTGTCGGTCAGCATGATCCGGCACGCCGGCGCACGCTCCAGGAGTTGCGCCCCCGCCTTGCAATCCGCCACCTGTCCGTCCGTCAGCAGGAAGGCGAGCAGGCGGCAGGCACGGTTGGTGAGGGCGTGGATCTTGGTCATGCGCCCGCCGCGTGTCCTTCGACAAGCTCAGGAGAAGGCGGCCGATGGCTTGGCTTTGCTCCCCCTTTACCCCCGGCGGCGCAGCGGTGGCCCTTCACGGCGGTGGAGTCGATCAGAACCTGGGAGGGCGGCCCGCCGGCTTGGGCTAGGGCCTCGAACAGCCCGACCCAGATCCCCTTGGCCCCCCAGCGCACGAAGCGAATGTGAAACGCGTCTTCTTCGGCCCGTAGACGTCCCGCGGCGCATCCGTCCAGCGCCCACCGGATTTCAACACGTGGACGATACCACTGATCACGCGCCGGTCGTCCACGCGCTCCTTGCCCCGCGTATTGGTGGGCAGGTGCGGTGCAATCCACGCAAACTGCTCGTCCGTCAGCCAAAACTGATCCATCGGCCCCTCCCGTGGAAGCCGTGAATCACACCTACACCGTCCGCGCCACCGTTATGGGTCTGGACGCTAACTTGCAGCCCTCACGATCCTGAACCAGGGCGCCGGCCCCGCCTGTTCCAGATCAGCTTCGATGACCTCTTTGATAAGGCGGAGAGGCGTGTCCCAAGGTTCAACCTCTGCGCACCGTGTCAAGTCGCCCTCTAACCACCTACGATGATAACGATTCAGAAGCTTCAAAAGAACTGGAACATCATTCGACGTTTCAATCCCGAATTCACGATGTGCCTCAATGTCCGATGCTAGGACAGGAAGCCCCATCGCGCGCGCTTGGCCAATACCAAGATTGTAACCCTCCCACTTAGAAAGACTGACAAAAATGTCAGCAGCCGCATAGAGTTCGGCCATTTCCGCATTTGAAATATTAGAAAAAACGCTGATACCCGCGCCTTCCACATAAGCGACGTCCTCAGGTTTTCCACGTCCGGCATGAACGAAGAGGAACGGCTTAGTAGGGCAATCCCAGTAGAAATTTGCTTCCCTCGCCAATTCCATGTATTGATCCACGCCTTTGTAGTAACGTTCGTCTTCGCCAAACCGTGAGACATTAAGTATGACGAAGCGCTTTGCAAACCCGAACTTATTGCGGAGCTGTTCACGCCTCTTATTCCAATCGTCGGACCAAATAGAAAGATGGCTATTACCGTTTCTAACAATAAGCGCATCTTTTCTGTACTGCTGATCGTGAATTGTCTGCGATATTGTAAAGACGCGCTTTGCCAGCGGTGCGCAAATTCGTTTTTCCCAATCAACTTTCCTACGAATATCAGCATCTGGAAACAAGCTCGGCGGCGGTTCGCCGTGGTCCACGAAGTAAATAAACGGCCGCAGTCCAAGACAGAGTGTTATCGTAAAAAACGGCGGCGTATGTACGAGGATGCAATCGACACCTTTTGTCATTGCTATAGTGGCTGCCGCCTCAGAGTTCGAGCAAATGATCCGTTCGCAACTCGGATAATCGATATCGTGGTCAGTCTTAGGACCGGCAATCAGGACCGTCCATCCGAGGCGGCACATAAATGCAGCCTGTTCTGCAACGACCATCGCAACGCCATGGCCGAAGGCATGGACACAGCTAAGCAGCATGACCCGGGGACGCCCCCCAATGCCCCGCCGCCATGGCCTGACATTCCGTGGCGGAAATCCGAGCTTTCCGACGGCTTGAAGAGAGAGATTTGGATTGTACGACGGATCATCCTGAAAGAACTCGGCAAAACGCTCACGAACATAAATTGCCTCGCGATTATTCCTGTTTTGCCTCTCGATGGATGTATCGTAGCCGCGTGATTTCGACTCGTGGTGGTAAAGAAGCGCTTTTCCTACATAGATATTTCTATACCCGGCGCGAAAAGCATCCAGGCACAGCTTCACATCATTAAACGCGACTTTCAACGTCAAATCGAAGCCGCCGAGCTCTTCGAAGAGCGAGCGACGGATTGCGAGGCACGCGCCTGTGACAACAGTCATTTCTCGAGTTGCGTCGATAAGTTGCGCCTCAATTTCGTCAAAACCGATCAAACGGTGCGCCCCCACACCCTGGACACCTAACACAACACCACCGTGTTGGACGGTATCGTCCGGAAAAAGAAGACGGGCGCCAACAGCGCCGATATCCGGCCTCCGCGCGTGTAACACCAGTTGATGTATCCAGTCCTTTCGAATAACGGTCATGTCGTTGTTAAGAAATATTAGAATCTCCGCCTGCGCACCTTGCGCCCCCGCGTTACAGAGTGCAGAGAAGTTAAATGAGCCAGGCGATGAGATAATATGCACGCTTGGCTCAGCAGCGACGCTTGCGAAGTACGCTACGCTGGCATTTTCTACAGAGTCATTGTCAACAATAACGATTTCATAGGCGGTTGAGGGATATTCGGTCATTCGATGAATGCTATCGATGCACTCCTGGAGCAAATCGGCACGATCTCGTGTAGGAATTACAATCCGTACCTTTGGAATGGTCGAGAAATACAAGGGTGGAACAAGACTAGCCGGATCGGGGAGCGCCTCGCTATGTGCCGGCTCGTAATATTGGGTTTCGTTCAAAGGCGATGCAATTATCACATGGGCGAGGAGGAGTGGAATATGAGCAATGTGCCGCTCGTCACACGCGAGAAGAAGATCGGACCAAGCACGCTCAAGGTTGAATTCCTGAGACAGAGTCTCGACAAGGGAAGGCAGATTGACCGACGTGACGCGAATCCCAACGATCGGGCCCGCATAGGGCACTCCACGCAGGAATTCTGGCGACATCGCGGGTTTAAAGACTGGAGCGCAACGGACTCCCGCCTCGTTCAAGTAGTCGTGATCGGCATACACGCCGGTAACTTCTTGCGATGCGAGGGCGCTCAATACGGCAACGCAACTATGAGGCCTTAGAATACTCGCGCCGGCGCACAAAAGAATCCTGTCGCCGTCGGACAGATTACGCACAACATCAGCCGCATCTTCGTACAACTCAACGATGGAATGATCCGAATATCGGGCAATACAGGCATCCCATGAACTGTCGCTAATGCCCATACCGCGCAGAAGTCGAAGCCGAGAAACCGCACCGATCTGGCTTGCGTAAGCGCTTAAAATTCGGTCAAGATGAAAGTAGGCGGTAACATCAAGAACCTGAATGCAGGTGAAACGAGAAAAGTCGAATTGTTCAGCGTAGGTTTCGATCTGCTTAAGCTCCGATGGCTCAAGATCATCGAATGTATCAATCCAGCGTTGATATTCGCCACGTCCTTTGATCTTATGGCCTACCCGTTGTCCAATTCGGAGGTAATGGTCTATTGCACCATTGAACTCGTCTAAATAAACAGGGTACGTTGCTTTGTAGAATTCGTTTTCAAATTTAGGACTAGGATCACGACACTCATATGCTCCATACCGGACGTAATGATCCAGTGGATCTAATTTTGATCTAACAACGTCACGATTTTCTGCGAGATAATATTTTTCGTCAAACAGTCCACTTTTTTCAAGTAGATATATGAATGTTTCTGTATCATTGGAAAGCCAAACCGGTCGTTCAGGCTCAGCTTCGAGGTTCAATAAGGCGTGAACAAAGGGTGCTCGACGTATTTTCTCGTTTCCTTGATGGGCGGCAAGATAGCGTGCAGTATCGAAGTTTGGTCCAGGATTACGGTGCTCGAAGATGCCGTACTGGCAAAAATGCTTAAATGCTCCAGCTGTAAATTGCTTAACTTCAGGGTATTTTTGAATATACCAGTCTGCGTCAAACAAGCCTGACGCCTCGATTTTAGAGGCAAAATCTGGACCGAGTTCATTATTTAAAACTCTTTTTTTGGCATTTCTATTTATATTACGAAACATCAGCACCTCTGCTATAGGTAGTTTTTTGGAGTGAGTTATTTGTCAAATTTACTTGTAAAATATAATTAATATTAGACCCCGCATTATCGAATCCACAATATGACAAATTCTGATGTATCTCCAAGCAGGTAGGCCTTGAATCGCGATTGCTTGGGATTGTGCCATCAACCTCCGGCGATCGGCTGATGCCGTGGCGCTGCAGGCATCGGTGCAGTGACGAGCGGGTCAGGTGCGGTATCGTCGTCTGGAGCACGTAGAGGCAATCGTCCAGCGAGGAGTGTATGACGGCGAAAGGCGACGACGACCGCCTCGTCTTCCAGTGGCATCACCGTCGAACGCAAATCCTTCGGACCCGTGGGCTGGTCGGCGACCGAGGTCTGCTCCCGCGACTTGGCGACTGTCTTCTGGTTGATCCCGTAGCACTTCGAGAGCGCTCTCAGGCTCGCTTGACTATGCTGGGTCGTTCGACGGATCGCCACAGTCGTCGTGGCGTTGCCGTGCAGAACCTGGCCCATAGCGCATCCCTCCACTCGGACGTGAAGAATGCACCATTAAACGCCTGGATCAAACACCTAACGACGTGAACTTCCTCCTCGCCTCGTTCATCTTCGAGGATGTGGGCGTCACCGCCTACAACGGCGCTCCTCCCCTCATCCAGGACAAGGCCTGCTCGCTGGAGCGGCCAGCATTTTGGCGGTGGAGGCCTACCACGTCGGGGCAATTCGCCCGCTCCTCTATGGTCGCGGCTTCATCGACGCTGCCAATCCTGTCTCGCGAGCGCGCGACTTACTTGATGGAACGGGGGTCCTCGCCCAGGGCATCGGCGACGCCGACACGTCAATATCACTCCAACCAACATGGCCGGCCTCACCTTCTCGCGTACGCCGCAGCAAATGCTCAACGTGGTCTACCTCAACAGTAACGGGACGCCGATTGGCTTCTTCCCGAACGGGCTGAACGACAAGCTGCGCTACGCCGCACAACGACCCACAGGGATCGGATCGCGGCGGCTGATTCGCGCTCGACGAATGAGTTAACCGCCTTTGCAGTAGATCCTCGTTCGCCCCTCGATGGCTTGACGGTCAAGGGCTCAATGGGGTGATGCGCTCAGCTTCTGCCGCCGCAACAGTGGCTGCTGGGGTTTTCGGTTTCGTCCGGTCTGATCGCCTCGGGTGGCGTCGCGACAGCAGAAGCCACCTACCGGCGGTTCCGACTTCTGGCAAGGACAGCGTCGAGCCCGCGCCGAGCGTCCCAGGGGGCGACACAGTTGCGATTTGAGCCGCGGACCGGCTACCTAGGCAACTGAATGTGCCGCGGCGCCTAGCGCATCGCGCTCGCGACGATCAGCATGGCGCTGGCCGTTCCGCCTGGGGATGAACCGCTCGCGATGGAAACTCGATCTACCCGATGCTGAGGTTCATCAGAAAGAAGCACGATCCGACGTACGTCGATCCATCCGTCCTAGCGACCGTCATTGACTCGGGCCTGTTCGACCCCGGTTGGTACGCGGATCGTCAATCACTTCCGACGGATCCGGCCGGCGGATCGATTATGCACTTCTGCCTATACGGCCTTGACCAGCATCTCGATCCGGGCCCCAATTTCAGCACGCGTCGCTATCTTGCGTCGCTCAATCTCGGTGCCCGCGCGATCGCGCGGCCATTCCTGCATGCCATGACATCCATCGGCGCTGGAACCGCACGTCCCCCCTGGCTCCCCGACGACGACGCTTCGTTCACCTACCTGCTCCACGGTAGCGGTCTACTCGACGTGACCTGGTACCTTGCCGCCAACCCGGATGTGGCGCGTGCGGGAATTGATGCGATTGAGCACTTCGTGCGCTACGGGGCCGCCGAGGGTCGCGACCCCGGCCCGGCCTTCGACTCTCGCCTCTATGCGCAACACTTCCCAGATCATAGCGACCTTTGCCGCAGTCCGGCGGAGCATTACCTCAGGATCGGAAGAGCAATCGGATTCAAACCTGATCGCTCACAACGAGACAGGTCCCAGGCCGGATTCGGCGGTTCGCCGGCCCCCTTCGGAATCGAGGCGCAGGATGCCGTGAGGGATGGGGCGGCGCGCTCCGGGGATACCAGCTTCGCTTATCCCGTCGCGCGTCACACGGTCGACTTGACGGAACTCGGACACGACGAGCTGCGAGCGCTTATCGCTGAACTCGATAAGAGCGCGGACCGTGTCGGCTGCGTGATCTTCGATCACGGGCGATGCAGCGACCGGGTCGCGGTCATCTTTGCCGGAAACCGGGAACGGTTCTACATGCTTTCGGTCGCGGCTCGCCTCGCTTGTCCGGTGATCTACGTACAGGATTTCGAGAGCGGGTGGTACCAGGGTTCGCGGATCCTGCCCGACCTGCCTACTTTCTGCGCGAGGTTCCTAGTGCCTGAGGTCGGCAGGGCCAGGGCGCTTCTGTTTGGACAGTCATCGGGGGCCTACGCCGCCCTGGTAGCGTCCACGTATCTTGCCGCACCGACAGTGGTAGCGTGCGCCCCACAGACTTTTTCGGACGCAGCATTCAAGGCGGGGATCGGCTTCGTTGGCGTTCGTGCGCTAGTGACACCCGACGATCTTATCGACCTGAATGTAGTCCTGCGTGGCTGTGAAGACTTCGAAGCCCTGCGTGTCGTAGCGATCGCCGCGGGCGAGCTCGAGAACCCGATCACGTCGCATTACTGGATGGACTACCTTCACTGCCTGCGCGTCGCCGACGCGCCCAGCGTCGCGGCCTTCGTAGTCAATGATAACACACACGTGATCGTTCATGGTCGCGTCAGTCTCTTCGCCGGGTTGCTCGAACGCCTCGTTCGCCGTCTGGACGCCCCCCCGACGCAGCGGCGTGCCATCGTCGAGGCCTTCTTCCGCGAGGTCTTTGACACCGACGCGCCCTAAACGGACATCTCGTCCCTTGCTTCACACGGAGGTAAGGCAGTGGATAACGCTCCCGCCGCCTAGGCCGACGCACCGTCCGCATCGCGAACGATTTAGCGTACTTTGGGGTGTCGCGAGGCTCACACGCGATCGGTGCCTCTCGAATGGGATCGGACAGTACCAGAGCTGCGACCTGCCCGCAGCGGTAATCCTTGCCGGCGGCGTTCTGCCAAATTTGCGCACTGTCCGGGGCGTCGATGCCGTGGAGACGGATGCGGGTGTCGTGGATGACGACCGTGTCACCGTCAGTGACGTTTGCCCGGCCGACGATCGGCTCGGCCGCGGTTGCGCTACCTGCGGCGGCGGCGGCGGCGGCGAGCGCGAGAGCGATGGCCACTGAACGCACCTGGGACATAGTAGCGGCCTCTCGCGTTGCGGCGGAGTTCGCCGCGCCTGTAGCAGCTTCGCTCAGCCTTTAAGGCAGGGGCTCATGAAACTCCGACGCTCGGCGCCCTACCCACCCCCTAACGCGCTGCGAATCCGAGTGGAGCACTGCGGCAATTGAGATGGGCCGGGTTGGTGGAAACAACTCCTGCGTTGCAGCCTCCTTGGGTGCCGACATAGAGCGGGGTTCCGTCTGAGCCGACGTTGGTAAGGAAGCCGATAGGCCGCGTGCCGGCATTGAGATGGTTTGGGTTGCTGGTGACAAGCCCCGCGTCGAGCCCAACTGCCGTGCCGACAAAGACGGCCACATCTCCGGATGAAGTAGGCAGCGACCTGGTTGAGCCCACGGGCGCCGTAGCGCATCCCCTGTACCCGGGATCGACTGTGACGACGCCAGCGTTGCAGCCGGCCTCTACTCCAACAAAGAGGGCGACGCCCGTGGCGACTTCAGCGTGCGGCACCGGGGCGGCGTTCGATTGCACAAAAGGCGCCGGGACACCACCGAGCGCAGTGCGCAGAACGCGCATACCGTCCTTTACGTCCTGTAGCGTGCCAACAACCACGTAGCAGGTGTAGGTGTGGTCACCGGCTGGGATCGCATTCGCGCGGAACACGCAGTTCCACTTTACTGTGGCGTTGCCGGCCCCCGGCAGTGTCGAGAAATCGAAGCGGCCATAGCCAGCGTTCGGCAGCGCCGGCTGAGGCAGGCTCGGGCTGTAGACGCCCATTGCCCGCGAGCCGTCTGCGGTGGACAGAATCACCGGTAGGCCCTGCTCCCCAGCCTCTGGCGAGAGCACGGCGGCCTGGGCCGTCGCCGGGTCGAAGCTCCAGAAATGGGCGAAGTCGGGCGGCATGTAGGCGGTCGCGACTTCGAAGGTGGCCGAGTCGTGAGCCTGCGCAGTGGTGAAGGTCGCGCGGTATTCGATCGCGTTGGCGACACCTGCACTCCCGAGGGTGACCCGCTTCGTCAGAACGTCGTCAGAACGCGGTGAGTTGTAAGGGCCGGGGCCTTTCGGGCAACTGCCGACCGGCCGGCCCGGCGACATGAAGTAGGCCATCTGGGTGCGCGTCAGCAGCATCGCCGGCCCTATCTCAAGAGCGGTGAGCAAACTTGAACTGCTTGGGCCATTGGCGTCCCCATCACTGCCGGCTTCGGTCGGGTTGAGACACTCGCCATAGCCATCGTAGGACGAGGCCGATTGCAGTTCGCGACCGTGGTCGTGGTCGTTGATGAACTGCGTGCCGGCCCAAGTCAGGCTATCGATAGCGCCGGCCGTGCGTGACGAAACGCTGACCGCGATGGTTGAGCCAGCGAACGGTCGGCTTATCGTGGCCCGCCCGTCGGGCTCCGGCCAAGCGATCGATGGTCCATCCTCGGCAACTGCTCGTCCGACTAGGATGCTGAGCGTCGCCAATGCGCTAAATATGATGCGGCGTGATTTCAGTGCGGACATGTACCGAACTTAGAACCATGCCCGATCGTGTCGCAATGCGTACATTCTTCCTCATCCCGGCGGCTGAGAGTGACACCTACAGCCGCATCACACGTCACAGAACAACCTCCTTCCGGTTGGTCGTGGCTTCAACGCAAGCAATTTTAAGATGAAATTTAGCTTCAGTGGAAGGTAGCCTTCGCCGGGATCTGGTGACCGTGGACGGGCGTGCGCGGCCCGAAGCGCGACGAGCCCGTCGAGGAGGAACACCGGCTCTACGCCTTCCTCACGACGGAGGCGAACGGCGTCGTCGGGCCGGTGCATCCGAAGGCGATGCCGGCGCTGCTGACCACGCCGGAGGAGTGGCGCACGTGGCTGGAGGCGCCGGTAGAGGAGGCATTGCAGCTTCAGCGGCCGCTGCCGGACGAGGCCATGCGCGAGGTCGCCCGCGGCAAGCGGAGCGATGGGACTTAGGCCCCGGATCGACGGTGCGTGATGCGCTTACTGCGCGTCGTCGGTGCCAACCATTCG
>NZ_JAKSYA010000072.1:0-689 GCF_022829485.1 Methylobacterium sp. J-059 | reverse complement strand
CACCCATGCCTGGTTCAACCGTTTCCGACGCCTGCCCGTACGCTACGAGCGCCGCGCCGACATCTACGAGGCCTTCACCAACCTCGCCGCCAGTCTCATCACCCTCAACCAAATCAGGCGGTTCTGTTAGGCGCTCTAAGGACTCAGTTCAGGCCACTGCGCGTTGCTGAGCATCGTCCCTCCTGCATCAGAGAAACGAAATCGCTAGACAAGCCAATCCGTTCAGGCGGCGACAGACTTCATTTTGCTGTGACCCGGTCGAGATTGTTGGGCTGATACCGCGATTGATGCATGGCAAGAAGAGGCACCTGAAGACGCTCGGTGCCTTCCATCGCGTTTACTGCTGGCGATCGCTTCCGCGGCTACACTACCAATTACCGCGGCGACAGCGTTAAGTACCGTCACGAGATCGACTGCCGTCCCTGAGCACATGAACGGCGTCATCCAAACCTTCGCGCCATTCTAGCGTGAGGCAGCGCGTAAGGTTGGTTGCCCTACCGGGTGAACTGGCGGGCGCTACGATGAGAGTTCGATAAGTAAGGACCTGTTAAGAGCGCCTAACAGAACGGCACCCTGAGCGTTGATGTGCGTTGGTGTTTCATGGCCCGCGCACTTCTTCCCGACGATCTCTGGGACGAGATCGCCCCGCTGCTTCCGCCTCCCCGACCCCGTCCGAAAGGCGGTCGACG
>NZ_JAKSYA010000070.1:0-21481 GCF_022829485.1 Methylobacterium sp. J-059 | reverse complement strand
GGCCGTGAACGTCGCCCCGCCGGACTCCGCCAAGACCTTCGTGATCGCCGCCGTCAGCGACGTCTTGCCGTGGTCAACGTGACCGATCGTGCCGATGTTGCAGTGCGGCTTCGTGCGGGCAAACTTCTCTTTGGCCATGGTTCCCGTTCCTGCGGCAGGGCCCGCGCACGGGCGCACCCGATCTCGACTCTCGCCCGGCTCGCGGGGGAGCCCCGGCGAAAGGCGCGGTCGGATTAGAGGCTCGCCGTCCTTTGATCAAGGGCCGGCGCCCCGGCCGCGCCCGCCGCCGGCCCGACGGGGCAGGCCGGCGGCGATTCGGTCGGGCAAGGTCGTCCGTGGCGCCACCGCTGCATTTGGGCCGCACTGTGGCACGGCGGGCATAGTTGCCCGGGCATGCTTACGCTTAAGTGGGGCCAGAGCCATTCGGGACAGTCTTCAGGTACCCCTCACATGACGAAGAAGCTTCTCCTCGCCTCGACCGTGCTGGCCGGCATGACCGCCGTCGCCTCCGCCGCCGACCTGCCGCGCCGCGAGCCCCCGCCGGTCTTCACCCCGATCCCGGTCTTCACCTGGACCGGCTTCTACGCCGGCCTCGAGTCGACCTACACCTTCACCGACCGCCAGCGGATCACCACCACCGGCATCTCGCCCGCGAACGTCGCCAACGTGCAGGCCCTGCGTCGTCCGCCGCTGGCCACCACCGAGACCGACGGCATCGGCAAGATCGGCGGCACCGCGGGCTACAACTATCAGTTCACCCCGGGCTCCGGCTTCGTCCTCGGCGGCGCCGTCAGCGTCGACTGGACCGACATCCACAAGGGCCGCTTCAGCCTCGACGCTCCGAGCGTCGTCGGCGGCGCGCCGAACCCGAACTACTTCCGCCAGAGCCTGGAATATCTCGGCACCGTCACCGGCCGCGTCGGCTACGCCTTCGACCGGTTCATGGTCTACGGGACCGGCGGCTTCGCCTTCGGCGAGGTCCAGTACGACGCCAACTTTTACACCCCCGGCGGCGCCCTCGCCTTCGCCGGCCGCACCAACAACCTCGAGACCGGTTACGCCTACGGCGGCGGCGTCGAGTACGCGATCCCGACCGACAGCTTCCTGAACACCTTCGCCTTCGCGAAGTATCTCGGCCTGAAGTACGACGCCGTGACGATCAAGGCCGAGTACCTCCACTACGACCTCGGCAGCCGCAACGTCATCGTCGGCTCGTTCAACGGTGTCGGCCCGGGCGCCGGCTACATCTCGCGCTTCCGCACCGAGGGCAGCATCATCCGCGCTGGCTTCAACTACAAGTTCGGCGGCCTCTAAGGTCTTCGCCGGAGGGTGATCCCTCCGGCCCCTTGCAAGGTTGCGATGAAGCCCCGGGCGCATGCGTCCGGGGCTTTTTCGTGTCGGCGGCGGCCGCTTTCGTCGATGGTCGCGCCCGCCTTACGCCGCAGGCGCCGGCTCGCTGCGGGCAGGCTTGAACAGGCCGCTCGCCGTCGCCACCAGATCGCCGCCCTCCCCGCGGATCTCCGCCTCGCAGAACAGCACCGAACGCCCGCCGCGCACGACGAACCCTTCGGCGAGCAGCAAGCCGCGGCCGGGGGCGAGGAAGCGGGTCTGCATGTCGAGGGTGAGCACCGGCCGCCCGGCGGCGAGCCGCGCCGCCGTCCCCATGGCGATGTCGAGGAGCGTGCAGATCACGCCGCCATGGGCGATGCCGAGGTTGTTGCCGTGGTCGTCGCGCAACCTCAGCCGCAGCCGGGTGCGTCCCTCGGCATAGCCGAGCGCCTCGACGCCGCAGAGCCGCGCAAACGGGATGTCGGCTCCGAAGATCGTATCCTGCTCGCGCATCGGCTGCTCCGGCCCTCGCCCGTTTCGAAGGTCCGGTATGCGGGCGCTCGCGCGCCCTGACAAATCCGCCCGGCTTCGTCGCTCCGGCCGCGACCCGGTCGTTGACAGACCGGTATGGCCGGACGGACGATGCGGCCAACGGGATCCGCCAAGGATCCGCCTTCAGGGATGGACGCATGCGCCCGGCTCCGGCACCCGCCGCGCCCCGGATCTGCGAGGGCAGAACTGATACCGGCAGGACGCGCCGATGACCGAGCCGCGCTGGCGCCGCCGGCCCGAGGGCTCGACCTGGGGCGATTACGGCCCTGAGGACCAACTCGGCCGCGTCAACGGGCTCGATGCGGCCAAGGTGCTCCAGGGCGTCGCGGAGGTCCGCGTGGGCCGGACCTTCTGCCTCAGCCTGCCCCTCGACCTGCCCGGCGGCAACGTCCTGAACCAGCGCCGCCACCCGCCGCGCCTCAGCCCGACGGTCCGGGCCAACGGCCGGCCTGTGACCAACTTCCGGGTCTGCGAGGAGGTCGACGGCGCCACCGACGTGATCTGCGACGACTGGGTGATGCTCTATCTGCAATACTCGACGCAGTGGGACAGCCTCGCCCATGTCGGCGGTCTGTTCGACGCCGACGGGGACGGAACGCCGAAACCCGTCTACTACAACGGTTTCCGCGGCGGCCTCGACGTGACGGGTCCGAGCGAGGTGGCCGAGGTCGAGGCCCCGTCGCGCGCGCACCGCCTCGGCATCGAGCGCTTGGCCGAGCACGGCATGCAGGGCCGTGGCGTGATGGTCGACCTGCGGGCGCATCACGGCGACGCCCGCACGCTCGTCGGCTACGACGCCCTGATGCGGATCCTGGAAGCCGACGGGGTCGCGGTCGAGCCCGGCGACATGGTCTGCCTGCATACCGGCTTCGCCGACCGGCTCCTCGCCTGGGCCGGGCATCCGGACCCGCAGGAGGTCCACCGCATCAGCGCCGTCCTCGATGGCCGCGACGCGAGGCTGCTCGCCTGGATCACCGACAGCGGGCTCTCCGCGCTCGCCGCCGACAACTACGCGGTCGAGGCCTATCCGGCGCGGCCGGGCGGGGCGTGCTGCGCGATCCTGCCGCTGCACGAGCACTGCCTGTTCAAGCTCGGGCTGCCGCTGGGCGAGCTCTGGCACCTGACCCCGTTGGCGGCCTGGCTCAGGGCGAACGGGCGCCATCGCTTCCTGCTCACCGCGCCGCCCCTGCGGCTTCCCGGCGCCGTCGGCTCGCCGGCGACGCCGATCGCCACCGTCTGACCGGAGGAGGACATCATGGCCGAGATCGCCGTCGTCGGGGCCGGGCTGATGGGTCACGGCATCGCCCTGGTCCTGGCGCTCGGCGGCCATGCCGTCCGCCTCACGGACAGCCGCGCCGAGACCCTTGATGCGGTGCCCGCCCTGATGGCCTCCGCGCTCGCGACCTTGGCGGAAGCCGGCGCCGCGCCGGACGGGTGGACCGCCGACCGCCTCGCCGCGGCCGTGCGGCTCTCGCCGGACCTCGCGGCCACGGTCGATGGGGCGAGCCTCGTCGTCGAGGCGATCACCGAGGACCCGGAGGCGAAGCGCACGCTGTTCTCCGAGCTCGACGGGCTCTGCGCCGCCGACGCGGTGATCGCCAGCAACACCAGCTACCTCGACGTCTTCCCGCTGATCCCGGTCGGGCGGCAGCCGCGCGCCCTCGTCGCGCACTGGTACACGCCCCCCTACATCATCGATCTCGTCGACGTGGTGCCGGGTCCCGAGACGCGGCCGGAGGTGGTGGCCGAGATCCGCGACCTCGTCGTCGGGCTCGGCCAGGTGCCGATCGTCCTCAAGCGCTTCGTGCCGGGCTACGTCGCCAACCGCATCCAGTCGGCGATCACCGCCGAGGTGCACTACCTCCTCGACGAAGGCTACGCCACCCCGCGCGAGATCGACGACGCCATCGTGCACGGGCTCTCGCTGCGCATCCCGATTCTCGGCCACCTTGCCAAGGCGGACTTCACCGGTCTCGACCTGCAGCGCCGGGCGCTCGCCAACGCGAGCTACGCCCCGCCCCCGCCGCGCACCCGGTCGGGCAGCCTCGACGCCCTCTGCGCCGAGGGCCGGACCGGGGTGATGGCCGGGCGCGGCTACTTCGACTGGGGCGGCCGCGACCCGGCGGAGCTGTTCCGCGAGCGCGACCGCAAGCTGCTCGCCCTCAAGGCGGCGATGCGCGGCATCGGCCGGATGGAGGGCACGTGAGCGTCCGCCGCCGACCTCCGCTCGCAGACGGGAGCACACCATGATCGGCGCCGACCTTCGCGGCAAAGCCGTCCTCGTCACCGGGGCGTCCTCCGGCATCGGCCTGGCCGCCGCCACGCTGTTCGCGCGCAACGGGGCCGCGGTCGCCCTGAACCACCTCGCGGACGACCCACGCGGCCCGGAGGCCGCCGGGCGTCTGCGCGCGGACGGTCTCTTCGTCACGGCGGTCGCCGGCGACGTCTCCCGCGCAGGCGAGGCGGAGGCGATGGTGGCCGAGGCGATCGCGACGCTCGGCGGCCTAGACGTGCTGATCAACAATGCCGGCACCTCGGGCACGCAGGCGCCGATCGCCTTCGAGGACCTCGACGCGATGACCGAGGATTTCTGGGATTCGATCCTGTCGACCAACCTCGTCGGCCCCTATCGCTGCGCGCGGGCCGCCGCCCCCGCCCTGCGGGCGCGCCGCGGCGCCATCGTCAACACCGCCTCGGTCGCCGGCCTCGGGCGGCGCGGCTCCAGCATCGCCTACTCGGCGAGCAAGGCCGGGCTCGTGAACCTGACGCGCTCGCTCGCCCGGGCGCTCGCCCCCGAGATCCGCGTCAACGCGGTCGCGCCGGGCCTCGTGGCCACGCCCTGGACCGCGAACTGGCCCGAGGCGCGCAAGGCGGCGACCGTCGCCAACACCCTGATGGCGCGCCTGGCCGAGCCCGAGGACATCGCCGAGGCGATGTTCTTCCTCGCCGCCGGCGGGGCCTACATCACCGGCGAGACGCTGGTGGTCGACGGCGGGATGATCTGAGGAGACGGCGATGTCGCAGAAGACCGTGATCACCTGCGCCCTGACGGGCTCGTTCGACACGCCGTCGAAGAACCCGGCGGTGCCGGTCAGCCCGGAGGCCATCGCCCGCTCGGCGCTCGAGGCGGCCGAGGCCGGCGCCGCGGTGGTGCACGTCCACGTCCGCCACCCCGAGACCGCGGCGCCGAGCATGGAGCTCGCGCATTACCGCGAGGTGGTGGAGCGCATCCGCGAGCGCAACGCCGACGTGATCCTCAACCTGACCACGGGCGCCGGCGGACGCTTCGTGCCGGGCGCGTCCGATCCGGCCGCGGCGGGGCTTGGCACCCTCTTCGAGACCCCGGCGGTGCGCACCCGCCACGTGAGCGCGCTCAGGCCGGAGCTCTGCACCCTCGACGTCGCGACGATGAACTTCGGCGAGAACCTGTTCCTCAACACCCCGGCGCACCTGCGCGCCATGGCCGAGGCGATCCGCGCCGCCGGCGTGCGGCCGGAGATCGAGGTGTTCGACCTCGGCCACATCGCGCTCGCCCGCCACCTCATCGCCGAGGGGCATCTCGCCGCCCCGCCGCTGTTCCAGATCTGCCTGGGCATCCCGTGGGGGGCGCCGGCCGACCCCGAGACCCTAGTGCAGATGCGCGCGCGCCTGCCCGCCGACGCGGTCTGGTCGGCCTTCGGCATCGGCCGGGCCGAGTTCCCGATGGTGGCGCTCGCCGCCAGCATGGGCGGCAACGTCCGGGTCGGCCTGGAGGACAACCTCTACCTCGCCCGCGGACGCCTGGCGCCGAGCAACGCCGCGCTCGTCGAGAAGGCGGTGACGCTGCTGTCGCTCATCGACTGCGCACCGGCGAGCCCGGCCGAGGCGCGCGCGATCTTCGGGCTCGCCGCGCGCGGTTGAGCCGGCCGGCCGGATCCGGCACACCGCCTGTCTTCCCGATACGGGCGGGATCGGCCCCGCCAAGGACCAGCACACCATGCGTGAAGCCGTCATCGTCTCGACCGCGCGGACCCCGATCGGCAAGGCCTATCGCGGCGCCTTCAACGACACCCAGGCGCAGGCGCTCGGCGGCCACGCGATCGCCCACGCGCTCTCCCGCGCCGGCATCGCGCCGGAGGAAGCCGGCACGCTGATCGGCGACGTGATCCTCGGGGCCGCCCTGCAGCAGGGCTCCACCGGCACCAACATCGCGCGGCAATCCGCCCTGCGGGCCGGGCTCCCGGCTTCGGTGGCGGGGATGAGCGTCGACCGGCAATGCGCCTCGGGGTTGATGGCGATCGCCACCGCGGCGAAGCAGATCGTCGTCGACGGCATGCAGGCCGCGATCGGCGGCGGCCTCGAATCGATCTCGCTCGTCCAGAACGAGCACCTGAACCGCTTCCGCGCCGAGGATGCGGCGCTCAACGCGATGGCCCCGCACGTCTACATGTCGATGCTGGAGACCGCCGAGATCGTCGCCGCCCGCTACGGCATCGATCGGGAGGCGCAGGACCGCTACGCGCTGCAGTCGCAGCACCGCACCGCCGAGGCCCAGGCCAACCGGCGCTTCGCCGACGAGATCGTGCCGCTGGCGACCGAGATGGCGGTCGTCGACAAGGCGACCGGTGCCGTGACGAAGCGCGCGGTGACGCTCTCGCAGGACGAGGGCAACCGGCCGCAGACCCGGCTCGAGGACCTTTCCGCCCTGAAGCCGGTGTTCCGCAACGGGCAGGCCGTCGCCGAGGGCGCGTTCATCACCGCCGGCAACGCGAGCCAGCTCTCGGACGGCGCCTCGGCCTGCGTGCTGATGGAGGCGCGGGAGGCCGAGCGGCGCGGGCTGCAGCCGCTCGGCGCCTATCGCGGCATGGCGGTGGCCGGGTGCGCGCCCGACGAGATGGGCATCGGCCCGGTCTTCGCCGTGCCCAAGCTTCTGGAGCAGCACGGGCTCACCGTCGGCGACATCGACCTGTGGGAGCTGAACGAGGCCTTCGCGGTCCAGGTCCTGTATTGCCGCGACCGCCTCGGCATTCCCGACGAGCGCCTCAACGTCGACGGCGGCGCGATCGCGATCGGCCATCCCTACGGCATGTCCGGCGCGCGCATGACCGGGCACCTGCTGATCGAGGGGCGCCGCCGGGGCGCCAAGTACGGCGTGGTCACGATGTGCGTGGGCGGCGGCATGGGCGCGGCCGGCCTGTTCGAGATCTACTGAACGCGCGACATCGGTTGCGCGCAACCTAGTTTCGTGGGATGAAGGGTCATCGATCGCCCGCGAGCGGGTGCGTGATTCCCAACGCCGACAGGAGACGACGATGCAGGCTCTCTACACCGCCCACGCCCACGCCACCGGCGGCCGCGAAGGATCCGCCGCGACCGACGACAGCCGTCTCGGCGTCGGCCTCTCGACCCCGAAGGAGCTCGGCGGCAACGGCGGCCCGGGCAGCAACCCCGAGCAGCTCTTCGCCGCCGGCTACGCCGCCTGCTTCCTGGGCGCGATCAAGTTCGTCGCCGCCCAGGACAAGGTGAAGGTGCCCGAGGACGCCCGCGTCGACGCCGAGGTCGGCATCGGCAAGCGCGACGACGGCACCGGCTTCGGCCTGACCGTCAGCCTCAAGGCCAGCCTGCCGGGCATCGATGCCGAGAAGGCCGCCGACCTCGTGAAGCGCGCCGACGTGGTCTGCCCGTACTCGCACGCCACCCGCGGCAACATCCGGGTCGACGTCGCCGCCGTCTGATCGCGGCCGGAACCGAGACCGAAAAGACCCGCGACGGGGCACTCCGTCGCGGGTCTTTTCATGCGTGTCGACCGCGGGAGGGCCCTGGCGTTCAGGCCTCGGATTCCATCCCCTCCAGCTCCGCGATCATGCCCTCGATCATGCCAAGGCCGATCTGCCAGAAGCCGGGATCGCGGGCGTCGAGGCTGAACGGGGCCAGGAGCTCGCCGTAGGGCTTCGAGCCGCCGGCCGAGAGCAGGGCGAAGTAGCGCTCGACGAAGCCGCCCTCCGCCTTCGCGTAGACCCCGTAGAGCGAGTTCACCAGGCAGTCGCCGAAGGCGTAGGCGTAGACGTAGAACGGAGAGTGGATGAAGTGCGGGATGTAGGCCCAGAACGGCTCGTATCCGGTATCGAGCGTGATCGCCGGGCCGAGCGATTCGGCCTGCACCGACATCCACAGGCCGTTGATCTGCTCCGCGGTGAGCTCGCCCTCGGCGCGCGCGAGGTGGACCTTGCGCTCGAAGGAGTAGAACGCGATCTGGCGCACCACCGTGTTGATCATGTCCTCGACCTTGGCGGCCAGCATCGCCCGGCGCTGGGTCGTGTTGGTCGTCGCCGCGAGCAGGCGCCGGAAGGTCAGCATCTCGCCGAACACGCTGGCGGTCTCGGCCAGGGTCAGCGGCGTCGGCGCCATCAGCGCGCCGTTGTGGCCGGCCAGCACCTGGTGCACGCCGTGGCCGAGCTCGTGCGCGAGGGTCATCACGTCCCGCGGCTTGCCCTGGTAGTTGACCAGCACGTAGGGGTGGACCGAAGGCACCGTCGGGTGCGCGAAGGCGCCGGGCGCCTTGCCGGGCCGCGTCGGCGCGTCGATCCAGCGCCGGTCGAAGAAGTCCCGCGCGATGCCGGCCATCTTCGGCGAGAACGCGCCGTAGGCGTCGAGCACCGTGTCGCGCGCCTCGGTCCACGGGATGGTGCGCTGCTCGACCTTCGGCAGCGGCGCGTTGCGGTCCCAGTAGGGCAGCGCCTCGACGCCGAACCACTTGGCCTTCAGCCGGTAGTAGCGGTGCGAGAGCCGCGGATAGGCCTCGCGAACGGCATCGACCAGCGCCGCGACCACCTCGGGCTCGACGCGGTTCGAGAGGTGGCGGGCATCCGCCACGTCCTTGAAGCCGCGCCAGCGGTCCGAGATCTCCTTGTCCTTGGCCAGCGTGTTGGTGATCAGCGTGAACACCCGCAGGTTCTCGCGGAACACCTCGCTCAGCGCCCCGGCCGCCTCTCGGCGGACCTCGCCGTCCGGGTCCTGGAGCTTGTTCAGCGTCGGCTCCAGGGGCAGCCGCTCCCCCTGGACGGGGAAGCGCAGGGCCGCGATGGTCTCGTTGAACAGGCGGTCCCAGGCCGCGTTCGCGGTGACGGATTTCTCCAGGAACAGCTTCTCGATCCGGTCCTCGAGCTGGAACGGCTTTTCGCGGCGCAGATCCTCGATCCACGGGGCGTAGCGAGCGAGCGGCCCGGCGGACATCGCCACGTCGAGAACCCCGTCCTCGATCCGGTTGAGCTCGAGCGCGAAGAACAGCAGGTTTCCGGAGGCGTCGGTGAGGCGCTCGCGGGTGTCGCCGTAGAACTTCGCCCGCGCCTCGTCGGTGGTGTCGCCGGAATAGACCAGCCCGGCATAGGACATCAGGCGGCCGAGCAGCTCCTCGATCGCCTCGTAGGCTGCGACCGCGGCGGCGAGCTTGCCCGAGGCGTCGGGCCCGCTCGCGAGCTGTGCGATCTTCCCGGCGTAGGTCTCGGAGAACGAACGGCAATCCGTTTCCGCCTTCGCGAGGTCGCGGCGGAAGTCCGGCGCGTCCAGGCCGGAATACAGGTCGGCGAGGTCCCATTCGGGAAGCGGCCCGAGATCGACCGCGTGGGCCGCGGCACGCGCCGCGGAGGCGCCCTCGGCGCTCCGGAGGGGCGACCCTGCGGGGGCGAAGGCTCGGGCGGACATGATTCCTCGCATGGATCCTCGGTTCGTTGCCGGCGTGTCGCCCGCGCGGGGCCCGACGGGCCCTTCCCGCCTCATATCGAGCGCGATCGACGGCGTTCAACCGAATTCGGCGGCCGCCGGCGATGCAAGCGGCGCCTGCGGCAAATCTCCCGTCGTCGTTAAGCGGGGCTTTACGCATCTGGGCGACGCTCCGGCTCGAAACGAAACACCCGCCGGTCGTGCCGGGTGCCGGGTCCCGCGAGGTCCGGCGCCGCGGTCGACCCGCGGCAGCGAGGAAAAGCCCGCATGGCGACAACGGTCCTGATCGTCGACGACGATCCCGTTCAGCGTCGTCTCGCCGAGGCGACGGTGCGCCGCTTCGGCTTCGAGGCGAAGCTCGCGGAGAACGGTGCGGACGCGCTCGCGCTGCTGCGGACCCAGCCCGAGATCGACGTGGTGCTGCTCGACCTCGTCATGCCCGGCGGCCTCGACGGCCTCGGCGTGCTCGCCGAGATGCGCAAGTCCGGCCTCGACACCCCGGTCATCGTCCAGACCGCCAACGGCTCGATCGACGCCGTCGTCACCGCGATGCGCGCCGGCGCCGTCGACTTCGTGGTCAAGCCCGCCGGCGCCGAGCGGCTGCAGGTCTCGATCAAGAACGCGCTCCGGGTCGACCACCTGGAGGAGGAGGTCCGGCGCATGCGCCGCCGCGCCTCCGGCTCGCTCAGCTTCAAGGACCTCACCTCGAAGTCGCCCGACATGGAGCGGGTGATCCGGCTCGCCGAACGCGCCGCGAAATCCAACATCCCGGTGCTGATCGAGGGCGAATCCGGCGTCGGCAAGGAGGTGCTGGCGCGCGCGATCCAGGGATCGGGCGAGCGGCGCGGAAAGCCCTTCGTCACGGTCAATTGCGGGGCGATCCCCGACAACCTCGTCGAATCGACCCTGTTCGGGCACGAGAAGGGCGCCTTCACCGGCGCCACCGAGCGCCATGCCGGCAAGTTCGTGGAGGCGTCCGGCGGGACGCTGTTCCTCGACGAGATCGGCGAGCTGCCCCTCGATGCGCAGGTGAAGCTGCTGCGCGCGCTGCAGGAGGGCGAGGTCGACCCGGTCGGGGGCAAGCGCAGCGTGCGCGTCGACATCCGCCTGGTCTCGGCGACGAACCGCTCGCTGCTCGACCTCGTCAAGGAGGGCCGCTTCCGCGAGGACCTGTACTATCGCCTCAACGTCTTCCCGATGACCCTGCCGCCGCTCCGCGCCCGGCGCGAGGACGTGCCCGACCTGGTGCGCTCGTTCTGCGCCCGGTTCGCGGCCGAGGAAGGCAAGCGCGTCCGCGCGATCACCCCCGAGGCGATGGCGCTGCTGACCCGATACGGCTGGCCCGGCAACGTCCGCCAGCTCGAGAACGCGCTGTTCCGCGCGGTGGTGCTCGCCGACGGCGACGAGCTGACGGTGGCCGAGTTCCCGCAGATCGCCGCCCAGGTCGAGGGCTTCGACGTCCGCATCCCGGCGGCGCCCGTGCAGCCGATGCTGTCGGCCCATTCGCCCGAGCCGGTGCGCGAGATCGTCCGCGTCGAGGTGCGCGACCCCCACGCGATGTCGCTGGTGGTCGAGGACACCGGCGAGATGAAGCCGATGGATGCGCTGGAGGCCGAGATCATCCGCTTCGCGCTGCAATTCTATCGCGGCCGGATGTCGGAGGTGTCGCGCCGCCTCGGAATCGGTCGGTCCACCCTGTATCGCAAGCTCAAGGATCTCGGGCTCGACGGCGACGACAAGGCCGAAGAGGCCGCGGCCTGATCCGGCCCGAGGGCCGACGCCCGACCGATAGGCTCGGCGCATCAGGCACTTGCAGGCACGCGACGGCGCGAGCGGAGGGGGTGCGATTGCGCACGACCGGGCTTGCGCCGATACTGATAAGGTTGTGGGCGGCCTCGAGGTCGGTCCCCAGGAGGTTCGCAGATGGGCGTCTCGCGCTCGGCCAAAGCAGCCCTGGCCGTCCTGTTGGCCGGCTCCGTCGCGCAGGGCGCCCTTTCCACGGCGGCCTTCGCCCGCGGTGGCCTGGACGACATCCCGCCCGCCGCCGCCGTCGCCACCGCGACCCCGGACAAGGCCGTCGCCGCCGGTAAGGCGCCCGCATCCGATCCGGCCGCGGTCGCGGATCCGAGCCTGCCGCCGCCGGCCACCGGCCTCGAGGCGGTGACGCCGTCCGAGCCGCCGAAGGCCGATCCGGCCCAGACCGAGGCGCCCGGACCGGAGCGTCCGGCGGTCGCCGCGGCGCCCACCGTGCCGAGCGACCCGCAGGCGGCCGCCGTGTTCAACCGCCTGGCCTCGCCTGCCCCGCTGCTCGCCCGCCTGACGACGAAGGAGCGCGAGGCGATCCAGGCGTTCTACGCGCTCGGCGCCTTCAAGCCGGTCTGGATCGTGGACGGCGCCTACACGCCGGCGGCGAAGGCCGTCGCCGCACGCCTCGCGGCGGCGCCCGAGGACGGCCTCGACGCCCGCGCCTATCCGGTGCCGGCGCTCCCGAAGGCGGGGAAAGCCGACACCGCCGGCAAGACGGAAAGCCCCGCCAAGGCCGAGGATCTGGCCGCCGTCGCGGAGGCCGACCTGAAGCTCTCGGCCGCCGCCGCCCTCTATGCCCGCGACGCGCGCGGCGGGCGGATCAACCTGGCCGCGATCTCGCGGCTGATCACGCCGACCCTCGATCTGCCGGCCGCCGACACGGTCCTGGCGAGCCTCGCCGGCGCAGGCGGCACCGCCGGCGACCTGCTCCAGGCCTACAATCCGCGCTCCCCCGGCTATCTCGCCCTCAAGAGCCGCCTGTCGGTGGCACGCGCGCCGGCCGCGACGGACGATGCGGGTCCGGCGACCACCCTGCGCCTGCCGCCCGGTCCGGCCCTGCGCGTCGGCATGCGCGATGCGCGCGTGCCCCTGCTGCGCGCCCATTTCGATCTGGAGAGCCGGAAGGCCGGCACCCTCGACGTCCCCCCGGGCGATCCGGAGGATTACGATTCCGGCGTCGCCGCGGCGGTCGCCAAGTTCCAGCGCGGCCGCGGCCTGCCCGGCAACGGCGTCCTCAACGTCCAGACGGTGGTGGCGCTGGCGCAGGGCGCCAGGCAGGCGAGTGCGGTGCGGCCGGTGGGCGACGACGCGGCGCTGATCGTCAACATGGAGCGCTGGCGCTGGCTCGGCACCGAGCTCGGGCCCGACTACGTGCTGGTCAACGTGCCGGAATTCCGCCTGCGCGTGTTCCGCGACGGACGCCAGCGCGACGAGGCCCGCGTCATCGTCGGCAAGCCGGATTCGCGCACGCCCCTGTTCTCGGGGCTGATGGAATACGCGGTGGTGAACCCGTCGTGGTACGTGCCGCCCTCGATCCTGAAGACGATGCTGCCGAAGATCGCGAGCTACGGCGGCAGCACCTGGGGCGGCTACGAGATCGTGCGCCGCGGCGGCCACGTCTCGCTGCGCCAGCCGCCGGGCGAGAAGAACGCGCTCGGCTTCATCAAGTTCATGTTCCCCAACCAGCATGCCGTGTACCTGCACGACACGCCGAACCGCTCGCTGTTCTCGCGTTCGGAACGGGCCCTCAGCCACGGCTGCGTCCGCGTCGACGACCCGTTCCGCTTCGCCGACGTGGTCCTGCCGAACTGGACCGAGGAGCGCCTGAAGAAGCTCGTCGGCAAGGGCGAGCGCACCATCCGCCTGGAGCACAAGCTGCCGGTGCACCTCGCCTACTTCACCGCCACCGTCGACGACGGCGGCAGCTACCGCACGCTGCCCGACCTCTACGGCTACGATGCACCGATGCGCGCGGCCCTCGGCCTCGGCGGTGGCGGCGGTGCGGTCGCCAAGGTCTCGCCGGCGGTCCGGCCGTCCGAGCCGACGCGCCGGACGGCCGAGGCCCTGGCGCCGCAGCCGCCGCCGCGGGCGAAGCCGCGCCACGCCGCCCTGCCGCGCCGCGCCGTGCGGGCGACCGCGGAAGCGCCGCCGCCCGAGTTCGGCGAGCCCGGCCTGTGGACGCCGAACCCGGCTCCGGTCTCGCGCAGCTGGTGGTGACCGCAGCCCGCCGGTCGCGGTCCGTGAGGAGCCCCCGCACCGGCCCCGTGGCCCATTCGCATCACCCGTCGGGCGACCGCCGCGGCGACGTGTGCCGCCGCGCTTGCCGGCACGATTTCGCCACGGTCCAGACTTAGCCGTAAGGGAATCGCGTGTGTCCGGCTCGGGCCGCCGATAACCGGGTCTTCACGGTTTTCGGCAACCTTGCGTTCACCATGGTTCCGCGCCGAACGCGGGTCGCGTCCGAGGGGTGAGACGATCGTGCCGACGCCGAGCCAGACGACGCCCCGGCCCTCGCGTCTTCGGCGCATCCTCTTCGGCCTGTCCGGCATGGCGCTGGCGCTGGCGGCCGGAACCACCGGCACCCAGGATGCGGTCGCCAACGGCGACACCCGCTCGCTCACGATCTTCCACACCCACACCAAGGAGAGCGCGACCATCACGTTCAAGCGCGATGGGCGCTACGACCGCGCGGCCCTGGAGCAGCTGAACTGGCTCCTGCGCGACTGGCGCATCGACGAGCCGACCAAGATGGACCCGCGCCTGTTCGACACGGTCTGGGAGGCCTATCGGCAGGTCGGCGCCTCGGAGCCGATCCACGTGGTGTCGGCCTATCGCTCGCCCGGCACCAACGCGATGCTGCGCCGCCGCTCGAAGGCGGTGGCCGAGTACAGCCAGCACATGCTCGGCAAGGCGATGGATTTCTACCTGCCGGGCGTCTCGATCGACGAGATCCGCGCGGTCGGGCTGCAGATGCAGCGCGGCGGCGTCGGCTGGTATCCGCATGCCGGCTCGCCCTTCGTCCATCTCGACGTCGGCTCGGTCCGGATGTGGCCGCGGATGAGCCACGACCAGCTCGCCCGCCTGTTCCCCGACGGCAAGACCGTCCACCTGGCGTCCGACAACCGGCCGTTCCCGCGCTACGAGGAGGCCCGCGCCGAGATCCTGGCCCGCGGCGGCACCGTGCTCGGCGTGTCCTCGCAGATCGCCTCCGCCGACGAGGAGGAGGGCCCGAGCCTCGTCGGGTTCCTCGCCGGCCTGTTCGGCAGCCGCATCGATCCGGCTCCGGCGCCGGTCGCGGTGGCGCGCGGGAAGCCGAAGCCGGTGGTCGCGGTGGCGAGCGCCGACCCGGAAGACGGCATCGGCACCCGCGCGGCCCTCGCCTACGCCGCCCCGGCGGCGCCGGCCGCCGACGGCGCGCTGCGCGAGGCGATGCTGCGCCGCGACGGGCGCGACGCCAGGGCCCTGCTCACCGCCGAGCCGCCGTCCTCGAAGCCGGAGGAGGCGATCGACGCGGCGCTGATCTCCAACGTGACGGCGCCGCTGCCGCCGCGCCGGCCCGCCGAATTCGCCACCGCCGTCGCGGCCGCTGCGCTCGCAATGCCCCTGCCGCCGCCGCGCCCGGCGCAGTTCGCCGGCCTCGGCAACGTCGGCATGGCCAGCCTGGGCACGAGCCTCGCCGCCGTCACCGAGCGGCCCGCGGCGGCGCGCCCGGTCGACGCCCTGGTCCCGGCCGACGCCGATGCGAAGGCGCAGCTGCGCGCCCTGTTCGCCGCGGTCTCGACCGAGTCCGGCGCCGCTCATCCGGCGAGCCGCATCGCCCCGGTCCGCGTGGCGCAGACGCGCGCCCGTACGGACGTGGCGCCGGAGGCGGTCGTCGGCGCGTCGCCCGACACGGTGACGACGCGCTTCGGCCGCCGCAGCCCCGGCGACGACCTCACGGCCGCGCGCTTCACGGGCTCGGCGACCCGGGCCGTTCCCGGCGGTCGCTAAAGGATGTCGTAAGGTTCTCTGGCGCCGCCGTCAGGGCAGGCGGCGGCCCTGGCTGACCGTCATCGCGGAAACGAGGGTCGCCGCGTACCCGGCGTCCGATCCGGCGATGCGCGCCGCGTCGAGGCTGCTCTGGGACGCCACGGCGAAGACCAGCACGCCGAGGAGCGTTCCCGCACCGACGAGCCAGAGATACGCCCGCGCGACAACCTTCGGAATCCGCACGGCACAGGGGTTTTCCCCGAGGTAAAGCTGTGACGAGGACGAGTCGTTCATGGCCGGCGTTCCCGCGGATGACTGACGCCCGGTCGAACCGTCGATCGCTCACGCGCATTCGGTTCGCCACTAGCATCCAACGCGGCCCTACGGCAGAGGTTCGCCGGCCCGGTTCCGTTATTTTCGCAGGTTTTTTGTGCGTGGTTAACGCGGGATCGCCAGGCGCGCCAAGGTGGGCTTCCTCACCCGTTCGCGCGACCGGATCGACCTATCGGCTCAAGGCCCCCGCGCGCCTTTCCTTCCCCCCTCTGCGGGAGAATGGCCCGCGAAGCGGGTTGGGAGAGGGGAGCGCGCTGTCCGGAGAGGCCGCTCCCCTCTCCCGACCCTCCCTGACGCGAGGCACACCCTCCCCCGCAGAGGGGGGAGAGAGAACGCAGTTCCGTTTCCGCGCGTTATGATGACGCTGGGCCGCCCAGCAAAAGGACCCGGCGCCGAAATCCGCAGATCGGCGCTCGCGGGCGCCTAGCCTTCCTTCGCCGAGACCTTGCCCAGGGCGGCCTGCGCGGCGGCGAGGCGGGCGATCGGCACGCGGTAGGGCGAGCACGACACGTAGTCGAGGCCGACCTCCTGGCAGAAGCCGATCGAGGCCGGGTCGCCGCCGTGCTCGCCGCAGATGCCAAGCTTGATGTCGGGGCGGACCGAGCGGCCGCGCTCGACGCCGATCCGAACCAGCTCGCCGACGCCCTCCTGGTCGATGGTCACGAACGGGTCGGCGGCCAGGATGCCCTTCTGGGTGTAGGGCCCGAGGAAGGTCGCCGCGTCGTCGCGCGAGATGCCGAGCGCCGTCTGCGTCAGGTCGTTGGTGCCGAAGGAGAAGAACTCCGCCGTCGCCGCGATCTCGTTGGCCTTGAGCGCCGCGCGCGGCAGCTCGATCATGGTGCCGACCTGATAGCCGATCGCCTTGCCGGTCTCCTCCGACACCGCCTTGGCGGTCGCGTCGATGCGGGCCTTCACGATGTCGAACTCGGCGCGGGAGAACACCAGCGGCACCATCACCTCGGGGGTGACCGGCGCGCCGGTCTCCTGCGCCGCCTGGACGGCCGCCTCGAAGATGGCGCGGGCCTGCATCTCCGCGATCTCCGGGAAGGCGATGGCGAGACGGCAGCCGCGGAAGCCGAGCATCGGGTTGAACTCGGAGAGCTCGCGCATCCGGTGGCGGATCCGGTCCTCCGCGATGCCGGTGGCGTCCATCACCTCCTTCACCTCGGCGTCGGAATGCGGAAGGAACTCGTGCAGCGGCGGGTCGAGCAGGCGGATCGTGACGGGCAGGCCCGACATGATGGTGAACAGCTCGACGAAGTCCTGGCGCTGGTAGGGCAGGATCTTGGCGAGCGCCGCGCGGCGCCCCTCCGCGTCGTCGGCCAGGATCATCTCGCGCACCGCGATGATGCGGTCGCCCTCGAAGAACATGTGCTCGGTGCGGCACAGGCCAATGCCCTCGGCGCCGAAGTCGCGGGCGGTGCGGGCGTCGGTCGGCGTGTCGGCGTTGGCGCGCACCTTCATGGTGCGGTACGCGTCGGCCCAGCCCATCAGGGTGGCGAAGTCGCCCGACAGCTCGGGCGCCAGCATCGTCACCTCGCCCTGCAGCACCTGCCCCGTCGAGCCGTCGATGGTGATGCGGTCGCCGGCCTTCAGCGTCACGCCGCCGACCGTGAGGGTCTGCGCCTTGTAGTCGATCCGGATCGAGCCGACGCCCGACACGCAGGGCTTGCCCATGCCGCGGGCGACGACGGCCGCGTGGGAGGTCATGCCGCCGCGCGTGGTCAGGATGCCCTCGGAGGCGTGCATCCCGTGGATGTCCTCGGGCGAGGTCTCGATGCGCACGAGGATGCACTTGCGCTCGGCCTTGCGCAGGGTCTCGGCGTCCTCGGAGTTGAACACGATCTCGCCGGTGGCGGCGCCCGGCGAGGCCGGCAGCCCCTGCGCGATCACCTTCCGCTCGGCCTTCGGGTCGATCGTCGGGTGCAAGAGCTGGTCGAGCGCGCCGGGCTCGATCCGGGCGATCGCCTCCTCCTGCGTGATCAGGCCCTCGCCGGCCAGATCCACGGCGATGCGGAGCGCCGCCTTGGCGGTGCGCTTGCCGTTGCGGGTCTGGAGCATCCAGAGCTTCCCGCTCTCGATGGTGAACTCCATGTCCTGCATGTCGCGGTAATGGGTCTCGAGGATGCCGTAGATCCGCGTCAGCTCGGCGTAGGATTCGGGCATCGCCCGCTCCATCGACGGCTTCTCGGACTTGGCCTCGAGCCGGGCCTTCTCGGTGATGTCCTGCGGGGTGCGGATGCCGGCGACGACGTCCTCGCCCTGCGCGTTGATCAGGAACTCGCCGTAGAGCGCGCGCTCGCCGGTGGACGGGTTGCGGGTGAAGGCGACGCCGGTGGCCGAGGTGTCGCCCATGTTGCCGAACACCATGGCCTGGACGTTGACGGCGGTGCCCCAGCTCTCGGGGATGGCGTTCAGCTCGCGGTACTTCTTCGCCCGTGGGATCATCCACGAATCGAACACCGCGCCGATGGCGCCCCAGAGCTGGTCCTCGGCGCCCTGCGGGAACGGCGAGCCGTGCTCCTCGACGACGATCGCCTTGTACTTCTCGATGAGGTGCTTCCAGTCGTCGGCACCGAGCTCGGTGTCGAGATCGAAGCCCTTGCCCTCCTTGTAGTGCTCCAGCGCCTCCTCGAAGGCGTGGTGCTCAACGCCCAGCACCACGTTCGAGTACATGGTGATGAAGCGGCGGTAGGAATCGTAGGCGAAGCGCGGGTCGCCCGAGCTCTCGGCGAGCGCGGCGACGGTCGCGTCGTTGAGGCCGAGGTTGAGCACCGTGTCCATCATGCCCGGCATCGAGGCGCGGGCGCCCGAGCGCACCGAGACGAGGAGCGGGTTCGCCGCATCGCCGAAGGTCTTGCCGGTGATCGCGCCGACCTGCTCGAGGGCGGTGGCGACCTGCGCCTTCAGCTCGGCCGGGTAGGTCTGGCCGTTCTCGTAGTAGGCGGTGCAGACCTCGGTGGTGATGGTGAAGCCGGGGGGCACCGGCAGGCCGAGATTGGACATCTCGGCGAGGTTCGCGCCCTTGCCGCCGAGCAGGTCGCGCATCTGCGATTTGCCCTCGGCCTTGCCGTCGCCGAAGGTGTAGACCCACTTCGCGGTGCCGCTCGTCATATCGATTCCGTCCGTCGTGCAAGAGGACTCGCGTCCAAGGGTCTTGCGTCAAAAGGATCTTGCGTCAAAGGAAGCCGGCGTCGAAGGGTTTGCCGGCCCCTCGGGCCCATCGGTGCGGGTTGGACCATCCCGTGTTGCAACGCAAGATGAACGTCCGCGCGCCGGGTCACCCGGCATGTGACGCTCCGCGTTCATTGTCAGCCGCGAGCGGGCCTGACGGCGTCACGATAGACCGCGGAACAGGCCGAGGCCAATCACCCCGACGGCGATCAGGTAGATCGCGACGATGTAGTTCAGCAGCCGCGGCGCGATCAGGATCAGGATCCCGGCCAGGATGGCGATGGCCGGCTGCAGGTGCGAGATCGAGATGGTCATGGCGAAGCCCTCCGGCGGCCGAGCTTGACCGCCGGAGGGCGACGCACGATGGCGCGCACGGTTCCCGCCCGGCGTCAGGACGCCGGGGGCCAGGACGGCACGATTTCGTACTGGATCGGCTTGAAAGCGAAGTTGTTGGATTGCAGCGCCGAGCAGGCGGTGAGTCCGATCACCAGGTCCTGCATCGCCTCGAACACGATCCTATCTCCGGCGCGGCTCAGGGGCGGCTCGACCTTCAGCGCGCCGGTATTCCCGTCCACGGTCACGTTCATGAAGACGTTGAACGCCACCGGGATCCGGTCCGGCCCGATCCCGAAGGGCTCGAGGGCGGCCGCGAGGTTGCCGAAGCAGCCGCGGTGCGGCTCGGCGTCGCCGTAGATGATGCGGAAGGTGTCGGCAGAGCACGGCGTCAGCAGGAAGTCGTGCCGGCCGACCGTGTCCGCGACGATGCGGAGCATCACGTTGGAGCGGTTCGAGTAGAGCGGGTCGCCCGTGGTCAGGTAGATCCGGCTGGCATAGTCCAGCGTCCGGCCCGACGAGATCACCTCGTCGAGGTCGTCGCGGCGGAAGGCCAGCATGTCGGCGACCTGCTCGCCCTGCGGGTCGGTGACCACCAGGAACTGGCCCTTGTCGAGGGTGAAGGCCGTCCCCGAGCGCGGCGCGATGGTGTGACGGCCGCAGGACGGATGCGGCTCAGACATCGGAGCCGCCCTTCGTGCGCCCGCTGAACGGGCAGGCCCAGTCGGCGTCGACCGCGCGGCCGCTGTACTGGCGCGCTTCGGAGATCTCGCCGTGCCGAGACAGCATCGGGTTGATCGAGCCGGCGAACGCCGCGTCGCGCGCCAGGATGTTCTCGCGCAGCTTCTCGTAGCGCCCTTCGGCGCGCAGCCGCTCGAACTGATCGTGCAGGTTGAAGACCAGGACCGGCGACGTGAAGCGCCTGGCCGGCCGGCTCGCGCCCGGATGCAGGCCGACGATGAAGAACGCCTCGCCGCCGAAGCTGAGGGAGAAGTGCGCGTCCTCCGGGTCGGCCGAGACGCGCCGGTCGTAGGCCTGGCCGAGGAAGCCGTCCTTGTCGGAGAGCGACTGGGCCCGCGCCCACAGGTTCTCCTCGAAGGCCTGCTCGGACAGGTCGCCCGGCCCTTCGAACACGATGGCGAAGCTCTGGAACAGGTCGGGCTGGGCGCGGTAGCGCGCGATGAAGGCGAGCAGCGCCGGGTAGATGCGCGTGTCGTCCCAGCCGGAGGTGATGTCGCGGGCGACCACGATCTTCATCCGCCCCCGCGACAGCGCCGACTTCGCGCCGACGCACGGGAAGGGCTGCGCCCGGATGAAGTCCCGGAACGCCACCGCCAGCGGATGGTCGGCATCGTCCCGTGGCAGCCGGAGCGGCGCCGCGTGCAGGGATGACAGGTCCGGAGCGAGCGAAAACCCGCGGTTGTCCGCGTAGGAAAGCATGAGATCCCGCGTCTACGATGAAATATGCGGCACGGTTGCCGATGCCGGAGGCAGATTGGCGCCCGGATCGGAGGAACCGGCCTCAGACGGTGCGGTTCCTGATCCCGGCCGACTCCGCCGCGATCGGTCGCACTCTGCTGTGGACAGTGCCGGCTCGGCCGGGAATGCCCGCCACGACGATCCGATCGCGGCCGGGATCGGCGGCGGGTGCCGGACGCCTCAGCCTTCCGGACGCACCCGCCTTCCGAATGCCTCAGCCTTCGGCCTCGACCAGGATCTCGCGCTTGCCGGCATGGTTGGCGCCGCCGACGATGCCTTCCTGTTCCATGCGCTCCATGATCGAGGCGGCGCGGTTGTAGCCGATCTGCAGGCGACGCTGGATGTAGCTGGTCGACGCCTTCTTGTCGCGAAGCACCACCTGCACCGCCTGGTCGTAGAGGTCGCCGCCGGCTTCGCCGAACGAGCCCTGGTCGAACACGGCGCCGTCGAGCTCCAGCTCGTCGCCGCCCCTGCCGGCGCCCTGGGCGGCCCCCTTGGGGGCATCCTCCGACCCGTCGTCGGCGGTGACCGCCTCGAGGTAGGCCGGGCGGCCCTGGCGCTTGAGGTGGGCGACCACGCTCTCGACCTCCGAATCCGAGCAGAACGGCCCGTGCACCCGGGTCGTGCGCCCGCCGCCGGCCATGAACAGCATGTCGCCCTGGCCCAAGAGCTGCTCGGCGCCCATCTCGCCCAGGATCGTGCGCGAGTCGATCTTGCTCGTCACCTGGAAGCTGATCCGGGTCGGGAAGTTCGCCTTGATCGTCCCGGTGATCACGTCCACCGACGGACGCTGCGTCGCCATGATCAG
>NZ_JAKSYA010000066.1:0-7798 GCF_022829485.1 Methylobacterium sp. J-059 | reverse complement strand
AAACAAAAGCAGGGGATTATGCAACCAAATCGTCAAATGATAATTTGTTTGGTTGGGTTTCCGACATATGAGGGGAGCCGACGTCACCATGCCGAGGCGTGATGCAGCAGGTACTCACCCGGAAGCTGGAAGGCTTCGAGGACCTATCGGATGACGATCGCCGGGCCCTGGATGGTCTGACGCCACGCATTCGGCAGGTCGGTGCACGGGTCGATCTGGTCCGAGAAGGCGACGAACCCGAGAACGTCCATCTGATCCTCGATGGCCTCGCCTGCCGCTACAAGGTGCTGCCGAGCGGCAAACGCCAGATCATGGCTCTCCTGGTTCCAGGAGACTTCTGCGATCTCAACGTGTTCATCCTCGACCAGATGGACCACAACATCGGCACGATCTCCCCGTGCCATGTTGTCGACATCCCGCGTCGGGCCATCGAGGAGATCACCCAGGCCCATCCGCAGGTTACGCGAGCCTTTTGGTGGTGTGCCCTTGTGGATGAGGCGGTGCTGCGCGAGTGGCTCGTCAACCTCGGTGGCCGTGCCCCGGAGCAGCGGATCGCTCATCTACTCTGCGAACTGTTGGTCCGGCTCGATGCTGTCGGGAAGGTGACGAACGACAGCTACGCCTTCCCGTTCACGCAGCCCGAGCTTGCGGATGCGATGGGCTTGTCCGCCGTTCACGTGCACCGTACGCTTCGCGAGCTGCATGATCTCGGGCTGATCACGCTCAAACGACGGGTTCTGACGATCCACGATGTCGAGCGGCTCAAGGCGTTCTGCGGGTTCACGCCCAACTACCTCCACCTCAAGAACACGCGCTGGGGGGCACGCCGGAGCCAGCCATGGCTGAACCAGCTCCGGGGAAGCTAGGAATGGATGCGCGCGACAACGTTGAGACGTTGCTCGTGCTGCAGCCGATCATGGTCGACACGGGCAGCCCGGATCGGGAAGGGCGTCTCGTCCTCGCCGACGGCCTGCTGATCGCCGTGCTGGTGCGTCTCGATACCCCCGAGCACGAGGTGGGCCCGGGCTGGTTCGTGGAGGCGGCCTTCGGACGTCTCTTCGGAGTGTCAGCGCCGATCTTCGCCACGCTGGAGGAGGCAACGCGATGGCTGCGACAGTGCCGAAAAGCATGACTGAAGCTGCCGCGTTGAAGGTCCGTTTCACTCGGATGCTCCAATACCGTCCCGGCACGTCAGCGTGCTACCTCGAACCCGGTGATTCTGGCTCAGATCGCCCCGCACAGCCTAGTCGAGCTGGGATTGCACCCTCTACAGGAACCCGCTCCCGGCATGATCCTTGAAGGCGTTCGCCCTTCGAACGTACTCGAGCACGGTCCGCGGATCGCGATGGCCCGAAACCTCCATGATGCGCGCGAGGTCGGCCCCACGCTCGGCCGCCGTCGTCACGAACCCGGCTCGCAGGGAATGCCCGCCGAACGCCGCCGGATCGAAGCCCGCGGCTCCGGCATACCGCTTCACGATGTCCCCGATGCTACGACCGTATAGGATGCTCACTGCACATGAATGGTAAGCGTCATTTTTGGGTGGATGCCGCATCGAAGCACGAAGTCACCGGCCTCTGTCAATTTCAGTGTGCGCTCTGAGCCAGGTTCCTGATCACCGCCATCGAAGCGGAGGCGATCAGCCTCGATGAAGGCATGGTGCACGGCGACATCGTCGCCGTTCACGAGTACAAGTGTGGCGCCTCGTTGAAGGAACAGATCCTTCGGATCGTAGTGGCGTCCTTTTTGCAAAACCACACGGACCACTGTGGATAGCGCTGCCCAGGCTGGCAGAGCGACACTTACGGCTGTGACCGTAGCCAAGACTAACACTGGTGCCCACAGACGACGAGAGCGAGAAGGTTGAAGCACGATGCCTATCTCATAATATAGCAATAATCTAGCGGTCATATACAGGGCAAGGGGCTCAATTATAGAACATAGCTCAAATTACGGGTTGTATTTCATGCTTATAGTTAAAATTTTATAGCGACATATATTTTTACACTTATCAGTATTTTAATCTTTCTATCGGTTAAATTTTGATATAGATAACTATAGCGTAAATTATAAGACTGGTAGGATGCCTATCTTGGGATTATTATAAATATTACTCGACGGAACATAGTCCGCTGATGCGGACCTCGACTGAAGAAGCCTTGATTGAAAGGAAGACAGTTTCAGAATAGTTCTTAGATACACCTGTTTAGTGAACCTTCCTAAGTGCAGTCCTTAGATCCTTATGCCTCGTGGTCTCTGCGATGAACACGGCATCGGTTGGGTTCCTTGCGTTGTGGGAATGGCAGGGGATCAACCACAGGTAGGAGGATGTCGGGCCTAAACAGCTATGCTCGGTGAGCGGCAATTCGTCGTTCACGAGGAACTCATGCAGTGTGCATGGAACAAACAGCGGAACGAAAACGGGCCCTATTTCAGAACCTGGCTAACCATGCGGGACTGGCGCGTGCCAAGCTATGTTTGGATCTCATCACCGCTGCACGCCTCCTGGGGACCGATCCGAGCGTTATCGAGGCCATCGAACAAGGCACTAGCAGCGATCTCTCACTGGAGGCTGCGATCGGTTTGGCGCAGGGGCTTGGTTTGACGGATCTGGGGCTGCCCCGGTCAAAGCCATCGGGATCGATCTAACAGGCCCGTGATGAAACCGAGTGCTTTCGACCTGCGTAGGCCGGCCTATGAGCATTTCGAACGATCCCCCCTCGGACTACCACCAACGCCTGGCATCGGAGGTGTGCGCTGCCCGCCTGCGATGCGCCTACTCCGTCGAGGCCTTGGCTGAACTCGCCAGCGTCGATCCATCCGTGATCGTTCGTTTCGAAAAGGGTGACCTCAGCGAGGATGATACTCTCTGTCGTGAGCGCGTCCTCGACACGCTCGGATTGGGCGCTCTAGCCCGTCGCTAAGGCGCTTGATTGCGTCTGCGTATGAGCCGGTGAAGCGATCAGAGTGAGCGCTGGTTCACTCAATCCTGACTGTCTCATAGGAACCCACTCCCCGAGTGCCCCCTGAACGCGGCGGCCATCACACCCCCAGGAACCGAGCCGAGCTTTCCGACGGCCGAGCGTGCAGGTAGCGCCCCGTCGTCGCCACCGAGGCGTGCCCGAGCGTCGCTTGTACGAGATGGATCGGCGCACCACGGTCCAGGCTGTGAGAGGCGTGCGCATGCCGGAGCCAGTGTGCCGAGACCTCCGCTGGAAGCCCTGCCCGCGTGACCGCTGCCTTCACCACGCGATGCGCTGCGCTCGGATCAAGCGCCCCGCCCTTCCGTGAAAGGAACACGGGGGCGTCCGGTCCAGCCTCGCCGCGCAGAGCCACAAGCACTTTCCATGTTGCGGCCGAGAGCAGGACCGCCCGCGTCTTGCCGCCCTTGCCGAAAATTGTCGCTTGCCCGGCCTCGTCACGGGCTGAGAGGTCGCGCCAGCGCAGGCCGCACACTTCCGAGATCCGCAGGCCCCCGCCGTAGAGCACCGTCAGGAGCACGCGGTTCCGCATGTCCGGTTCCTGCCGGATCATCAGCAGCGCGTCGGCTTCCGACATGATGCGCTCGGCCAGCGTGTTCTTGATCGGCGGCACCTTCACGGCAGCGCCGATGTTGAACCGGAGAAACCCGACCTCTTGGGCGAACGTGAACAGGCTCTTGAGCGCCGAGGCCGCGAGGGCGACGGTTGCCGACGAGCCGTCCCGGCCGGCGACGTAATCCTGCAGGTCGCCGATCCGAACCTGCCCGAGCGGCTTGCCGACGTGCGCCAGGAAGCGCCGCGCCTCCCGCTCATAGTTCCGGCGCGTGTTCGGGCTCGCGGATCGTGCCAGCCACAGCCGCACCATCTGCGTGTCGTCGTCGGCCTGTGCGGGCGGCAGTGTCGCAACGGGCTCGGCGATTGGAACGAGAGCTGTGCTCAAGCTCCATCCCCCTTGTGGTGCACGAACCCGAAGGAGCCGCGTTCTGGCTGGCCCGACTCAAAGATCATGCAGAGCCCGAATTGCGGGGCGGGAATGATCAGCATCGCGTCGCGGCCCCTGTCGTCGGTGCCATACAACAGGACGTGGTCGCCCTCGTGTTCTAGCTTTGAAACCCGAAAGGTCGGGTCAATCGTGGGCCAAGCGACCACTCGGCCGCCGGCCTGCTCGGCATCGCGTCTGAACCGCTTCACCGCGTGCATGATTGGGGTGATGTTGGACACGGCGTACCTCCCGAGCGCGAACGCAAGATAACACCACTTGTCTTGCGTTCGCAGACCATGGCAGGTTGCCGGCTTGCTAGCAAGTCGCAATGCCAGACCGCAGGCTTTCGTGTCCCGCCGCTTTCATGCATTGCTAGGGATGCGGACAACAGGATAGGCAGCAACCCGCCAACCCGCGAAGCGAGCAAGCCCGTGCATGTCGTCCTGATCGCAGCCCAGAAGGGCGGCAGCGGCAAAAGCACGTTGGCCGCGCACTTCGGCGCGCTCGCCGAGCGGGACGGCCGAACGCTCCTGATCGACGCAGACCCGCAGGGCTCGCTTTCGTTCTGGTACGAACGCCGGGCCGCCGAAGCGCCGCTATTGGCGAAGGCCGGCGCGGGCGACGTGGCCGGCATCCTAAAGGACGCCCAGGCCGAAGGTATCGCCTGGACGATCATCGACAGCCCGCCGCACAATGCGCCGCTAATCGGCTCTCTGATGTCCCGCGCGACCATGACCGTGATCCCGGTTCGGCCTGGACCGTTCGACCTCGCCGCAGTCGGCGCGACGCTCGACATGGCCCGCAGCCTCAAAGCGCCGATCGCGTGCATCATCAATGCGGCACCGCCGATCACGCGCGAGTCCGAGACCGCAATCGTCGCCGAGGCCCGCGGCCTACTCACAAGCATGGGCGCCCCCGTGCTTCCCGGTCAGGTGTCCCAACGCGCCAGCCTTTCGCACGCCCTCATCACCGGGCAAGCGGTCAACGAATTTGAGCCGGACGGCAGAGCCGCCCGAGAGATTGAAGCCATGTGGTCGGCAGTCGTCGGCCTCGCCCGCGCCTTCCCGCGCAAAGCCTGAAAGGTCCGGCATGTCCAAGCCCGCCCGCGGCTCGCTTTCCAGCCTGTCCGATCGCCTCGCCCCGAAAGCCGGTCTGTCCACGCCGTCGCACCCGCCCGCGGCCGAGGTGCCCGACAGTGGTCGAGTCCCGGAGCCGACGCAGCGCGACCTAAAGACGATGATGTGTCGCGTGAACCGCGCCGGCTGGCAGGAGATGTCTCGGCTGGCGATCGACACGGGCGAGAACCTAGAGGACTTGCTGATAGAGGCGTGCAACGACCTCTTACGGAAGAATGGTCGGCCGCCTGTCATCGAGAAGCGCAGCCCCAACCCCCGAACGTAGAAAAACCGGCCCCTGCTAGAGGGTCGACAATCCAGACAGTCAGCATTGCGGCTCGCTACCGATCTAGGTTCGCGAATTGCTTGTCGACTGGCTTGCTAGCATACCGGTAGAATTAGCCGCGCCGCGGTCGGGTGTGCAAGCCGGACGAGCTGCGATGGTGCGGCCGCCCGGCGAGCGCCGTTGACGTCCTATCTTGTCGTGGACGCGCTTGGCCGGCATGGGATCGGAAATGACAGACAACCCATCTCACGAAGCAGCCGAAGCCCTACGCACGATCGGCCGGAACGTCGAGCCACCAGGCGACGACCTGGGCCTTTGGCTCGTGGATGGCCATGAGTGCAGCGATGTCGAACTGATTGCGCTGGCGCAGCTTTTTGGGCTGCTGGCTGAACCTAAGCAGGCAAGGTGAGCTAGACCGTCGGCGCGAGCAACTTCACAGCCACGCTTTGGTGTGACACGGTATCGGGATGCCTACCACGCTCCCCGGCGGATGCCGCGTCATTGTCCTCCCGTACGACCCTCATCCAGGGCGCTATGTCTGGCTGATCAGTCGAGAGAACGGCCCAGTCGTTAGGGCACCAAGGTCCTATCCGGACGAAAGAATGGCGCTCCTTGCTGGGTTCAATCAGGCCAAGCAATTTGCCGAGCCGCGGGCTACGTCGCTTGGTGCTTTGGCTACATAAGGCTACGAAAAGCCCGCCGCGGCTTGTGCCGGGCGGGCTGAAAGATTGAACTCATCTCGACGAGCTATTCGGCCACAGGGAGAGCAGCTGCTAGGTCCAGAACGGCAGATGGCACGCTTTCGAGCAGGTGCCTGATCATTTCGGATCGATCGTCGAGCATGACCGAGGGCGGCTCGCCGACGATCATGCGCCACCCCTTCACAAAATCAGCGAGCGACAGCCGAGCGAGAGGGTCCTTCACTAGCGCCGCATAGTCCAAGGACGGTGGCACGAGGTCAGTCATACGATAGCTACTTCTGGCGACCAGATAGGTTCACAGCGGCTGCGTCTAGGGTGAAGAGATCAGCGCCGACGACGTGGCTCCGTACTACCGGAATGGAACACACGAAAAAGCCCGCTGCGGCTGATACCGAGCGGGCTGATCTGATGGGTTCGCCGCGGGGATTAGCGACGAAGTGAACCGGCTAGCTGTGGGTTAGAGCCCCTTCTTCGTCCCAATGGTCCGGCCGCCGCCGCGACGCATCATCGAGCGGCGCATAATGTGCTGCCGCATCATCGAGCGCCGGCTCATCCGCACCTGGACGGTCGGGGCCTCAGGCTGGACGAGGCTCGGCGCCGGGGCGGGCGTCGCGGCGGAAACCGCACCGGCTGGCATTAGAACGGCCCCGAAGGCCGCGGCTGCGACCGCAGACGCTGTGAAACGGATCTTGGTCATCGGGGCCGGTTCCTTGCAGCGGCACCGGGTTGGTGCCACGGCGGGAAACCACAGGCACGATCCGATCGTTCCTCAATCACGATTGCTGTCAGCCAGCTACATTTCAGGGCAGGTTTGAAAAGATTTCTACTGAACTTGGCGGTACGAAAAACATTGATAATTGTTAATTTTCTGCAAAGGCTGAAACTTTCCTGTTCCCTGGCCCGTCATGTCATCGTTTTGGTGATCAAAGCCAAGAGGGCAGGAGAAACTTATGCGTGCAGGTTTGCTAATCTTTGCCGGAATGATTGTGGCTGCTTCGCCTACCTCGGCACAGGAAATTCAAAAGCCGTCCGTTACGGACCAACAGAGAAAATCTGTCGGTGACGAAAAGGCCGCTGAGATCCGAGCATTGATTGAGAAGGCTCGGATCAGACAGCAAGGGGTCGATCGGCAGAACGAGAATTTATGGGCTCGCTGGACGTATGCGGTTTGCATTGGCTGCGGGCCGGTATCAGGGAAGATCCGCATGGTGCGAACGAACCCCTTACGGGTCCTGATGGGCATTCCTGCTGCCGAAGATGACGCCCGCGGGGAACGCGGAAAGCAGCGCATTTAACCGCCAAGCATGTTCGTACGATTGAGGCCGAGATAGCACTTACGGATGAGAGCGGCACCACCATGTCAAGCAGTGCCACGCTGGCCTAGGTACAATGGGCAGATAAAACAGTTCGTGAAGCAGCTGATGACTAGCGGTTCAAACGCGTAGCTTCTCCTTGAATGCCACATCTGATGGTTACTGAAGCTTAACCGAGAAACTACACATCCCACTAGCGAGCGCAACCTGAGGCTGAATTCGCGTATTGAGAAATCGGTTTTAGCGACGGAGGATGTGATCCTGATGTCAAAGCCGTTTGAAGATGCCGTGGTTGTCTGGCTCGACCCCAATCGCCCAGATTTCGGGGTCACACTCATAAACGATGTTCCTTCAGGCCTCTCCGCCTTGCATCGGTACGGCATTGACGAGGCACTACAGAGCACCGAGGCGCCCCTTTGG